>JAISIT010000115.1 GCA_031261915.1 Candidatus Methanoflexus mossambicus | reverse complement strand
TATAATTATAATATTTTTATATATAAATAATATTATATTAAAATTATAATATTTATATTTTATACTAAAATATTAAAATATTGCATTTAAAAGAGATAAATTTAAAAAATTTATAGATTATTTAAAAAGTTTGTAGATTATTTAAAAAGTTTAATAAATGTTTAATTTAAGTTTAATCAAATTAAATAACTTATAAGGTGATTAAATGCCAACAAGGTATATTGGAGATGGATATTGGGAAATTATTAGTCGACAAATGAGTATTGTTACAAGAAGTGAACAAGAGAGATTTAAAGATGCTAAAGTTGCAGTTATTGGTGCTGGAGGTATTGGAGGATCTTTAATTGAAATGTTGGCTCGTATGGGTATAGGAAGTCTAAAAATAGCTGATAAAGATGAATATGATTTATCCAATTTAAATCGCCAATTAATGGCTAATTTAGACACTCTTGGTAAAAGTAAAATTTATTCTACTAAAGATAGGGTTCGAAAAGTAAATCCTTATGTGAAAGTGGAAGCTTTTGATGAGTTTGTTGATGAAACTAATGTTGATAAAATCTTAAAAGATGTTGATATTGTAATAGACGCATTAGATAATCTTCTTACTCGTGTAATTATTAGTAGAAAATCAAAAGAATTAGATATACCTTTTGTTCATGGAGCTATTTATGGAACTCAAGGTCAAGTTACAGTTTTTGACAATAATACTCCAAGTTATGAAGAATTATTTAGATTGCCAAGTCTGGGTAAAGATTTAAATGAAGAAACTATTGCAGATTTAAATAAAATTACAAATGGTGTTCCTCCAGTTATTGCCCCTATTCCAAATATTATTGGAAATATTGAAGCATTTGAAGCATTTAAACTCATAACTGGTATTGGAACTGTTACTTATGCTCCTAAATTATTTAAATATAATTTACTTGATTTAAACTCATGTATAGTGGAAGAATTATGATTGATATTATTTTAATAGGTGATTAAATGACATATACTCTTAAATTTGAAAATCAATTAACAGAAAAAGATTTTAAAGAAGGTCAAACTATACAAGATCTTTTAAATGACTTAAATGTTTCATCAGAAACTTTGGTTATTAAAAAAAATGGTGAAATAACATTGGAAGAAACTTTAATTGAAGATGGTGATGAAATTCAATTAATTCAGATTATTTACGGTGGATAATTTATTAATATAGATATTTAGTTAAATATAATAAAATATAGCAAATATAACTATTTAATTAAATTATAATTATTTTTTTATATTTTTTTTAAATTATTATTTTTTTTTAAATTATTATTTTTTTTTAAATTATTATTTTTTTTTTAAATTATTTATTCTTTTTAAATTAGTTTCATGGAGTAAAAATGTCACAAAGAACAGTTGAAGAGGTAAATGAGAAAATTCGTAGTGGAAAAGCAAATGTATTTACAATTACACAATTAAAAGATGCTATAAGAAATGAAGAAGAAATATCCTTTGATGATGTGGATGTTGTGACAACAGGAACCTGTGGAATAATGTCTGGAACTGCAGCTATTTTACATATTCCTGTAACCAAGCCAGGGGAATTTAAAAAAGCAAAATCTATCTTTTTAAATGGTGTTCCAGCATTTCCAGGACCATGTCCTAATGAATATTTAGGTTCAGTTGATATAATTGTTTATGGGACCCAACATTCTTTGAATAACCCTGATTATGGTGGAGGATTCTTATTTAAGGATTTTTTATCTGGAGAGAAGATTGAATTAGATCTTGAATCAATAGATGGTGAAAGATTTAAAAAAACAATAACTATTGATGAAATTGGGGGTGGACAATTAATCGGAACAAGAATGGCTTTTAAAAATTATACTGCTTTTATTAATCCTAAAGGCGATAAAGTAAATTCGATTTTTAATTCAATTCCAATGGAAGGAAAATTAAAAGGATTATCATTTTCAGGTTGTGGAGAATATAATCCATTACAAAACGACCCTAAACAAAATGTTATAAACGAAGGAACTAAAATATTATTAAATGGTTCTAAAGGTATAATTTTAGGTAATGGAACACGAAGTTCTAATGATAAGCCAAATTTAATGTTATCTGCTGATTTTTTAGATATGGATGATGAGTATATTGGAGGATTTAAAACAGGTGCAGGACCTGAAGTATATGATACAATAGCTATTCCTATTCCAGTTTTAAATGAAGAGATTTTAGAAAATCTTTTAATTCTAGATGAGGATGTAAAACTTCCAGTTGCAGATATTCATGGGCGTCATTTACCTATTACTGAAATAACTTATGGTGATGTTTGGAAAGATAGTGATAATAGACCTAAATTCCATCCAGACAAATTTGATGAATTTGAAAACGAAACTATAAAAAACAATTGTCCTACTTTAGCTATTAATGATAATGGAACAATAAACTTTGATAGTTGTTTTGGTTGTGGTTTATGTGCAACATTATCCACTACTGGAGCATACACTCAAAAATTAAACAATGTTCAATTAGAAATCAATAATGAAAAAAAAGATGTTCCTATTGTTTGTAGACAATCCGATAGACAAAGAGCTTTAAAAATAGCTACAAAACTTAAAAAACTTATATTAGATGGAAAATTTGAGTTATAATCATTTAATTTTACAATATGTGGTTGTTGCCTAAAAAATAGCAATATAAACTAATAAATAAATATGATAATAATAGAATCATAAAAAACTGCAAAAAATCATCTGAAAAATCAATTTAATATGGCTATTTTAATATTAATATAGCTATTTTAAATCTTAATAGTATTATTTTATATCTTAATAGTATTATTTTATATATTAATAGTATTATTTTATATCTTAATATGACTATGTTATGGGTAATACGAAATAAAAATTAAAAAATTTTTTAACTGGCTCCAAAATGTAAAATTAAAATAAAAACAAATGTAAAATTAAAAATTAAAGAAGATAAATTTGAAAAATAGAAAATTGAAAAATAGAAAGTTGAAAAATAGAAAAAGAAGAAATGAAAATAGAAAAGGAAAGAAAAGAAATAAAATAAAATAAGTTAAATGTTAAA
Source organism: Candidatus Methanoflexus mossambicus (assembly GCA_031261915.1). Taxonomy (GTDB): domain Archaea; phylum Methanobacteriota; class Methanobacteria; order Methanobacteriales; family Methanobacteriaceae; genus Methanoflexus; species Methanoflexus mossambicus. Next base: position 3,998 of record JAISIT010000115.1, on the reverse strand, counting down.
TTAGTATATTAATTCATAGTATATACTAATTAGCATAATACTTAAAATATCAATTTAAGTTTATTATGTTATTTTTTTTGGAGATAATACATTTAAAACTTCTTCTTTTTTCCATACAAAGAATATTATTCCTATAATTACTACTTGTATAAGTCCAAATCCCTGAAACAATACAGGATCTATAGGTATCATTTTAATAAGCCCTGCACTACTATTTGTTATTAATACAAAATTAAAGAAATTATTAATTAAATGAACACCCCAAGAAAATTCCAAACCTCCAGTTACTAATGTAGCTATTGATAAAATAATCCCAACAATGAAAATCATTACTACTGTGAGTATATTATATGGATTTAAAGCCATTGATTGCAGATGAGTAACTCCAAATAATAATGAACTTATAGCAATGACAATCAATGGTTGGTTTATCTTTGAAGCAAAAGCTTGATTTAAATATCCTCTAAAAAGTAATTCCTCTAGACCACATTGAACAAAAAGAGCAATTAATCCAAAAATGAACATTGAAACAAAAAAACTAAGGTTTAAACCTTTAAAATCAAAAGGTATGAACATGAAAAGAATAGTATAAGTTACTGTAAGAAATATTCCAAAAATACCAAATCCTTTAAGAAATTTAATCCATCTAAACCTTTTAAGTCCAGCAATGAATCCATTAACTTTTTCATTTTTTGCTGTGGTATTAATAATTGTCATAAAATCTCTTTTATGAATATATTTTATAGCAAGATAAATTGTAATAAAAAAAGATCCGAATGAGAAAATTGTAGTTATAAACATTACAGTTAAACTTGGATTAGTCATACTAGCTGTATTTGGAGGTAAAATTCCAATAACTTCTGCGATTATTTCAATTACAGCTCCTAATATTGATCCAACAATTCCTATAAAAATTATAGAAATTAAATAGGTTTTTAAACTACTTTTTCCTAATTTACCATTATCTAAATATTTATTTGTCATTTTATCACCATAAATATCACCATAAATTTAATAAATAATATTAATACTTTATAATTAAATAATATTAATGCATTATAATAATGAATTAAATAAATTAAATAAATTAAATAGAGAATTTCCATTTAATGTACTTTTTATGAGTTTTGTTTAAAAATTCTTATTTTATTATTATTTTTTAATTCTTATAAATGTTTTGTATTCTTGGCTATTGAAAAAAGTAGAGTTTAATGTAATTTAATAATATTTAATTAGCAAATAAGTGTTTAGATTTTAATTGTTTTTGCTCAACAAGATTAATTTTTTTTAGTAAAGTTTATATGTTATAAGATTCAAATTTAAAAACTATAATTCATTTTACTATTAATTTTTTTTGATTATACTAATATATTTCACATATAAATCCATTTAAATACATTTAGATACATTTAGATAATTTAAATATTATTTAAATACTATTTAATACTAATATCTATTTTTGATATTTTCATGTGTATGAACGATAACCATGAGATACTTCTTGATAAAATTAATAATAATGCCAATGAAAAATAGGAGTAATACCAAAGTAATAGGAGTAATACCAAAGTAATAATAAAAATATTAATATAATAATTAAAATATAAAACAATAGATTAAAAATAAATTGATAATATAAATTATATAAAATTATATAAAATATAACACATATTTTAAAACGGTGATAAAATAGCTACTAATATTTTAACTAACTTAAAAAATGAGATAAAATCTCATCCTGTATCTCTTCCACCATTGTTTTTTACAGAAATGTGGGAAAGATTTAGTTATTTTGGAATGAGATCTATACTTCTTTTGTACATGTATTTTTCTGTTTCAAGTGGTGGATTAGGACTACCTCAAGTAACAGCTGCTTCAATTGTGTCAATATATGGTTCTTTAATATATATGTCCAGTTTAATTGGAGGATATTTAAGTGATCGTGTTTTAAACCCATATAAAACCGTTCTTTTTGGAGGGACACTTATTATGTCTGGACATATAGTCCTTGCGATTCCAGGAGGTGTAGAATCACTATTTTTATCTCTTATATTAATTATACTTGGAACTGGTTTTCTTAAACCAAATATAGCTACAATGATAGGTTTATCTTACAAAAACAACGAAAAGAAAAAAGATATTGGATATATATTGTTTATACTATCTATTAATGTAGGTGCATTCATATCACCATTAATTGTAGGTTATTTTGGTCAAACATATAGTTTTCATTTAGGATTCTCATTTGCAGCTATTGGAATGTTATTTGGAGTTTTAATTTATTATCTTTCAAGAAATAAAATGCCTGCAGATTCTTTTAAAACAAGTAACCCATTAAAAGATTATGAAAAGAAAAAAGTAAAAAAACAAATTTTAATTGTTCTCATAATAGCTATAATACTTGTTGCGATAATGAATTTTTTTAATGTTCTTAATATTGAAAATATTATTTTATTAATTACTATTATAATTATACTAATACCTATCTTTTTCTTTAAAAATCTTTTAAACTCAAAGAAAATTACTCTTAAAGAAAAATTGCATGTAAAATCTTTAATTCCATTATTTTTAGCATGTATGCTAATGTTTGCGATTTATAATCAAATTCCAACTGCATTAACCATCTTTGCACAAGAACATATAGCTCTTGGATGGATTCCAGTATCATGGATACAAGCTATTGACCCTATGTTTTCATTAATAACCCTTCCTTTATTAGCAGTGTTATGGAAAAAGTTAGAGAATAATCCACCAACAACACCAATTAAATTTTCAGTAGGATTATTCTTTTCAGGAGCCGCATTTTTAGTTATAACACTCCCTATATTATTATATGGATTAAATACATTACTTAATCCAATATGGTTAATACTTTCATTATTTATTCTTGTAATAGGATATTCGTTAATTTATCCAATTGGAGTTTCTGTAACTTCAAAATTATCTCCAATTAAAATAAAAGCCCAGATGATGGGAATATGGTTAATAAGTGACAGTGTTGCAGAAGCAATAGCATCACAAACTATCAAAGCATACCCTGGAAATGAATTGTTTTATTTTGGAACCTGGGGAATAGTCGTAATTATTGGAGGAATAGTTCTTTTTTCAGTAAGACATAGAATCACTAAGCTTATGAGTGGTGTGCTATAAGCTTTAAACTTTTAAAAAAAGAGGAAGAATATTACTTTTTAAATTATTAGTATTAATTATTACTCAAAAAATTTAAATATATGTTTTTGGATATATCTATTAAGCTTTAAACTTTTATTATTTAATTAAATTTTTAAATTTTTAAATTTTTTAATATTATACTTTATAATATTTTATTAATATTTTATAATATTTTTATTAATATTTTATAATATATATAGTGTAACAGTTTTATTATTGTTATTTATAATTAAATTAGTTTTATTATTGTTATTTTTATTTTTTTATTTTTTTAATCAATAATTTTAGGAGTTAAAAATTGAAACAACCATGTGAAATTGTTGTATGGTATGTTATACCTAGTTGTAGAGCTATATTATCTAAAGAACTATTTAAATTAGGGATGAAGCAAAGAGAAATATCAAATTTATTGGATATCACACAACCTGCAGTTTCTCAATATCTTTCTGATAAAAGAGGGGGTCGTGAAATTGAATTTACAGATGAAATTTACAATATGCTTAAAGAACTTGCATATAAACTAAAAGAGGGTCTTGCAAGTCAAATGGATATAATTGCAGAAATTTGTGAAATTTGTAGAAAGACAAGAACTGAAGATATTCTTTGCATGCTCCATAAACAAAATACTGATGTTCCTGAGAAATGTAAGCAATGCTTTAATGATGAAAATGAGTCATGTTGTCCCCATAGTTATAATTTTTCAATTTAAATTTTTCAATTTAATTTACTTTATTTTACTTTATTTTACTTTATTTTACTTTATTTTACTTTATTTTACTTTATTTTACTTTATTTTACTTTATTTTACTTTATTTTACTTTATTTTA
>JAISIT010000092.1 GCA_031261915.1 Candidatus Methanoflexus mossambicus | reverse complement strand
CCTAATCCTACTTCTATTGGAACTAAATTGTCAAAATTTGTTCTTAGAATAAAGTCAGAACTGCCTTTGTTTGGAGGATAAAATAATCCTATTAATCGAAATTCTGTTTTAATCATTTTGTATAATGCGATTGCAACTAAATTTTCAGCTAAACTGGCTAAAAAATGAGGGTTATTGAAATCATATCTTCCCATTTCAGAATTAATAGCTGTTTTGATTGAAGGAGATAAAAAATAGTATATCCAGGGTTTTTTAATTATTTTTGATGACTCTCCGTAAGGTTTAACACTAAAAATCAACTGGGTTTTTTCCAATGTGTCTAAAATTTCTCTAACTGTGCTTGAGGAGATAGAAAGATAGTTTGCTAACTGTCCACTTGATGTTCCTTCTGGCTTTTGTAATGCAATATATATTAATATTCGTCTAATATTGTTGTATGTATCAAAGTTAAATGTTTTAATTGATGGGATATCTTTTTCTATACTGTTTTCTATAATTGTATAAATTTTTTTATATGCTTCTTCGACTTTAGAATTTAAAGTAAATGGGAAACCGTAAGTTTTTAAAAAATTTAAGAATTCAATTTCTGTATCATTATTTAAATCAAGTAATTTTGAATGAATTTCTTTTTCACTTTCTATAACGTTTTCAATATCCTCTTTTTCACCAAAAACTATCATTTTCATCAAATTTTTAGAAAATTCAGATTTTATAGATATGTTATGTTTTAATAATAAATATTCTTTAAAATTTAAAGGATAAATAGCTTCTTTATTAATTCTTCTTGCAATATCTCCATTAATTTCTAATTCTACGGCAGAAGAACCAGTAAATATTAAAAATATATTTTTAGAAGTATCATATATTATTTTTCCTGAAATTCCCCATTCATAATCAAAATGACTTTCATCTACAAATACAAATATTTTTTCTTTTAAAAATGCTCTTGTTGTGTTATGTGATTCTTTTAAAAAAATATCTAAAACTGTAAGTAAATCTGTTTTAAAAACTTTTGTAATCTGATCCATTGAAAGATATAATATATTATTTGGATTAATTTTCTTTTCAGATATTAAATATTGGTATAACTGTAAAACTAATGTGGTTTTACCTACTCCTCTAAGACCTGGAAGCACTATAAATCTTTCATCTATTGAATCATTTAAGAAATCATCTAAATATCTTTTAATTTTATAATATTCGTCTCTGTGATTAAAATTCTTTATGAAATCTAATTCATTACTAATTTCTTTTTTGTTTGATAGTAAAAACCTGCTTAATTCTTCATTAAAATACATAATATCCCAATTTTATCAAATACTCAATAGTTATATATTTTTATCATGGCTATTATTGATGATTATAATATGGATTAATATATATTTTAATTAATATAAATAATTATTTGTTTTGGAGAATAGAAAATACTATTTTTTATTTGTTTGGACGAATAGAAAAATATCTTTTTTATTTGTTTGGACGAATAAAAGCTAAAAAAAATTATTATATTTTTTAGAGTTTAAATGAGTTATAATGCATTGTATCTATTGTTATTTAATAAATTTTTATTTAAAATATTATTATTTGTTTTTAAATAAAATAAATCTTTAAATATTCTTATTTTTAATAATATTTAAAATTATAGGAATAATATTTAATTTAATGGTTATTATTTTGTTATTATTTTGTTATTATTTTTAATAATATGATACTTTTAAATTTAGAAGTATTTTATTGTTTATTGTCTTAATTTAGTTTTTTGATTTAATATGAATATATTTAAATATTAAAATAGATATATTCTATTTTGGTGTATGTATTCTATTTTAGAATTTTATGATTATGTATTCTATTTTGGTGTATATTTTTGTTATAATAATTTACTTATTATTTGGTTTTTTATTTATTTTATACTGTGTTCGGGTTTAATTTATATTTATTCGTATTATTCTTAGTTATTATTGTATTTAATATAATTATTTTTTATTTATTGAAAAATTATAAAATGTGAAATTGTTATGAAAAATTTACCATGGGGTAATGTTTCATATTTAAAAAATGAAGAATTTTATAATAGAATTGATGAATTGAATCTTTTAAAAAGTTTATTATCAACTACAAATCAAGGAACACCTCCTGCAATAATGATTCCTGGAATTAGAGGGGTTGGAAAAACAGCTTTACTAAAAAAAATTAAAGAAGAATTATCTGAAGAATATTTAGTAAATTACATTGATTTAACACAGACTTACAGTTATCAATTGGAGCAGTATGATGAAATAAATTTAATGCAAGTATTTTACAAATCGTGGCTTGATGCTTGTAAAGAAAAAGGATTAAATGTTTTAACCGAAAGAATAAAAAAGATTTTTAAAACAAATAAAATTAAATTAGGAAAAATTGTAAATTTTGGGGGGTATTTTGTTCCTATTCCAGAAACAGAAATAGATAAAGCTGAAATCATGAATTTAGTATTGGAATTGCCTCAAACATTGTACAATTCTCATCAAAAAGATTTAAAAGGATTTATAATGATAATTGATGAGTTTCAAGCATTTAATGATTTAGGAACAAAATTAGATAATTTTTTATGGTTATTTAGGAGTTTTATTCAAAATCAAAAAAATGTAGCATATATTTTTTCAGGATCTTTGAATTCAAATGATGAGATAGTGGATAAACTAGCTGGATCGAAGGGTGCTTTTGGAGGTAGAATGCTAACTTTAGAATTAAATCCATTTTCTAAAGAAACAGTTAAAAAATATTTAAATGAAAGAGTTCCATCTTTGTTTTTTGCTGATGATGGATTTGATAGATTTTATGAATGCACTAAAGGAATTCCTTATTATGTGAATACTTTTGCAAATATGCTTCCAAAAGATATTAAACTTGATAATGAAAAAGTTAAAAATGAATTTTTAGTTGTTTTACCATTACTTGCAGATCATTTAAAACTTCAATGGGGAGGATTAAATTCAACTCAACAAAGAATATTAACTACTTTAATCAATCAGCCAATTAAAAGAGTAGCTATTGCTGAAAAACTTGGCAGAAGTTCAAATTCATTAAGTATTCCATTAAATCAACTTGTCCAGATGAGATTGATTGAAAATAATAATGGAGTTTATAAAATCGCAGAACCTATATTAAAAGCTTGGTTAAAACGAAAATACCAAATTAAAGGAGTATTTCCATTTAGAGTCTAAATTAAATATATTTTTATGTGATATTATGAATGATATTCAATTTAATCACCCTTATGATTTATTAAACTATTATTTTAATAAAGAAAATGAAACATTAGATTTAAAATATAGGCAAAAGCTTTCAGAAGAAATCTTGCCATTTTTAACAAAAACAGAAGATGGTTCATATACATTTAAGTCTCCAGATTTCAATGATGAGATAAGTGAAAACATGCACACAATAGCTGGAGCTATTTCTGAGTCATTTGAAAAGTTTGTTAATCCTTTAAAACTTGATTGGAACATCTCAGAAGAAATAGCTATTTTAGATTTGTGTTCTGGATTTGGATATAACTCTGCAGCATTTTTAAATCATTTTATTGAGATTCAAGATGAATTTAATTTATCAAATAGCTTAAGAATTGATATGATTGAAAAATCTTCAGAAATCTGTAAAATAGCATTAGTAATGCCAACTATTGACTTTGATTCTTTTAAACCAATTAATCATAATTTAATTAAAAGAGCTATTGAAACTAAATTATTTAATTCTAAGTTAATTTCCATTAAATTATATGAAAATTATAAATTTAATGATAAAATTAAAATAAATCTTTTTATTGAGGATATGAGGGAAAAAGTTAAATCATTACCTTCAAACATCTATGATGGAATTTTTCTTGATGCTTTTTCTCCTAAATTAGCTCCAGAACTTTATACTATTGATTTTTTCAAAGAGTTACAAAGAGTTATTAAGAATACTGGACAAATAGTAACTTATACATCATCAATACCTGTTAAATCTGCTTTAATTGAAGCTGGATTTTATATTGGCAAAGGTTCAGTTTTTGGAAGAAAAACACCAGGAACAATAGCTTCTCTTTCAAAGGATAGAATCAATCTGGATTTAGATAGTGATGAAGAAAGATTAATAGCTCTTTCTGATTTAGGTATTCCTTTTAGAGATGAAAATTTAACTTTAAATTCTCAAGAAGTTATTAATCAAAGAAATAGCAAGAGAAAGAAACTTAGAAATAAAACCTTAATTTCTTCTGCAGTAAAAACTCCAATTTATCTTGGTATTGATTTAAATCAAGAAAATATTACTAAAAATAATCATATTATTGAAGATAAATTAAAAAGAAGAATTTTAAGAAATTTAAATGAATTTGGTTTAGATTCTACAATTTCAAGTGATGCAATGAAGATAATAGCTTCTCAAAACATGGATGATAAAGAGAATTATAAAAATAATTCAAGAGATAGAATTTTAGCAATGAAAAAAGCATTAAATAATTTTTTCAAAGAAAATAAAATGTCTTAAAAAGAAAATTAATTAAATTAATTAAATAATCTGTTTAATTTAAATTGATTATAGTTTTGAGAAAAAATTTTATAAGTAATGTTTATTTTTAAAATTAGTATAAGTTATTAAATTAATTAATAATATTATTAATATTATTAAAATTAATATTTTAAATATTTAAAATATTATAACTTTTATTTTTAAAAATAAAGTTATTAAATATATAATTAATAAAAATAAAACTTTCTAGCGAAATAATAGTAATAGTAATAATAGTAATAGTAATAATAGTAATAGTAATAATAGTAATAGTAATAATAGTAATAGTAATAGTAATAATAGTAATAGTAATAATAGTAATAGTAATAATAGTAATAGTAATAATAGTAATAGTAATAATAGTAATAGTAATAATAGTAAT
>JAISIT010000071.1 GCA_031261915.1 Candidatus Methanoflexus mossambicus | reverse complement strand
TATATTTTGAGGACAATACCTAAACTCATTTATAAAGTTAATAGATTCTTTGAATTCCTTGAACAATATCAAAATCAGTATCAAAAGAAGCTATTTTATTCATTCCTTTTTCTTTCATTACTTTGACACCTAAGGAATCTGCAAAAGATAAAATTCCTCTATATTTTAAAACAGTATTTATGGTTTCATTGTATATTGTTCTATCTACTTCAATTACTTTAAAATGTTTTAATATGTGGTGATACACTTCTTTAGAAGCTTTTGCATTTGATTTAGCTATTATCAGTGTTATAGTTTCAGATATAAATAAGTCCGTTATTGCTTTATCTTGATTATAAACTTCATTAGCTATTTGAGCTGCTTTATCATGTAATGCATCATTTGAGATAAATAAAGCTATTAAAAAGTTTGAATCAACTAAAATCATAGTTTTTCTCCTCTTTCAATCTTTTTAATTTCTTTAACACTATTAAATGGTCTTTTAGCAGTATATCTCCCAATCATATCTTCTAAACTCAAAGCTTTTATAATTTCTATTTCTATTTTACATTTTTTATTTATAGTCCATTCTATTGTATCATTAGGTTTTATATTAAATTTTTTTCTTAGTTCTGATGGAATAACTGTCTGATTTCCATTATATACTTTGGTTTTTATAGTCATAATAATACACCTAATGATAGCTATGTTATTTGGTATATTTATGTTTATCTAATAATATTAAAATATATAATGATATTAAAAAATTAGGTTTTTATTATAGGGTGTTGAATAATTAATTATTTTTGTGGAGCTACATTTTCTTATTTTTCGTGTTTTTAATCTTAAAAATAGTTATTTTATAAAAGTACAAATTATTAATATTTATTATTTAATTTTAATGAGTTATTTCACTTTAAAACTAAAATAATTCTATTTTTAATACAATTAGTTCATGATAAAAATAACCCTAAATATAGATTGTTAGACAGTATTAATTTAATTTAAAATTAATAACTTATATTAAGCAGTAAATACATAATGAATATCAATATTATAGATTATATTCATGTATATCTATCATATTTCCATACATTAAAATTAGTAATGAAGTGTGATTGATAATGTTTTATAAAAAATACATTTAAAAAATAATTTACTTTTAAATCAAGGAATTTAAAAAATTTTAAGTATTTTTTAAAAATTAATTAAGCATAAAAAATATATTTATAGGATTGTTTAAAAGTCATAAAATTGTATTTTTAATGATATATATATGATAATATTTTAATAAATATTGGTCATAAGAGTGTCAATCACTTATCTATAGAATTGAATCTCCATAGAAATACTGGGGACGATATCATAAAAGAATTAGAGAATTTTTAAAAAACAAGATGAAAGACCAAGAGCAGAAGTAGAATTAGGACTTCAATTAAAAGAGATTAAAAAAATAATATAGGGGAGAAGAAACTTATGTTTATGCGTAATAAAAGAAGTGGGCCAATATTAATTTTCAACCTCATAGGAAACGGATACACTAAAACATTATATTTAAACACATTTGAAGAAGTGTTATGGGATTATGACACTAGGGGCTTCACAGACGACGTTGATAGGGCATTTGAAGAATTATTACACCAGAAAAGGCTATATGAAACAATAAAAGAAGATGATGAGGATGATGAGGATGATGAGGATGATGAGGTTGCAGAGGAACATTTTAAGTCACTTTCAGAAGAATTAACATTCTATGAGAAAGTTAAAGAACTTTTTAAAAAAGAGGATATTGTGAAAATTATGAGGGGTATGGAACTCAAAGAACAAATATTATTTGATAATGATTTAATCTTAGAGCTTGAAAGTCGGAGTTGGGAAGTTTCGAGTAATTCGAGAACTTAAAAGATGGAGTGTAATTTATGGAAATAAAGTTAGTATCAGCAATTTCACAATTTTCACTCTTCAAAAGAAATTATCTAAAAATATATTTCATAACTTACTTTCAAAAACCATAATTGTATCGTCCACATTATATACTGACGAATACACAATATATCATCATGTATCTAAATCTAAAGATTCATAAACATTATTCAATCAATCGTTCACAAAAAGAATATCTAAATGGAAAAATACATCTCAATAACGACGAATTATGTCTTAAATTTAATTTTTATCAAATTATAAAAACGAACTTTAAAATTCAAACAACAATACATATCCAAAAACACGAAACTAAGAGCAAATTACATCTTAAAATTTTTTAATTTTCTAACACCCTATATTTTATATATTAATAATTTTATATTATAATAATAAATATCATTAATATCATATTATTAATCATTATTAGTGCTATTATTATCATATGAATGGAGGATATCTTTTGAAGAGGCTTGTTGATAATATAATCAAATTAGTATTGATGAAGTAGATAGTTATGATTTTCCTTATGATGAATTATTTGGATTAGAAATTATTGAAAACAATGTTAAATACGAGTTTGTAATTAGAATATCTAGTAATAATAAAGATTTAATTTGTTTTGGATCAGAAGCAGCTGCAAGATATGGGCCTACAGCAATAGATCCTCCTATATTTCGTAGAGCTTCTTGGCATGAATATTTTAGAGGATCTGTTTTATATTATAATGATCCTACTATGTATCTTGCTGAGGATATACGGTTGGGTTGGGGAATTGGAACTGAAGATATTTATTATTTAGAAGTCATTGGAGATATTATTAGCAGATTTGTGAAAAATATTAAGATTAAAAATGAAAATATTCTATTTTATGGTTACTCTGGTGGAGGCTTTACATCAATTCAACTCGCAACAATGATTAAAGGCTCTTTTTCTTTAGTAAATAATTGTCAAATGTTTGTAAAGAATTATAATCAAGGATTTTATGAAGATATTTTAAGATATTGTTTTAATAATTTAGATGAAGATATAGTTTTAGAAAAATATGGGTATCGTTTAAATGTTATTGAAATGTTTAAAAAGGAAAAATACATTCCTCCAATAATTTACTATGTTAATTCAGGATCTCGTGAACTGATCAATCAGTGTATACCCTTTATCAAAGGCCTTAAAAATTTAGAATATAACAGAGATAATGTTGAAATAATTATTTATTATAATGAAAGAGGTCACAGTCCATTAAATAATGAAAGTTCAAAGTATTTAATCAGATCAAATTCAGAAATTCTTTTGGATGAAAATGCACGTTTTAATCAAGTATTGCAACTAAAAAAACTTGAAAGAGATAACTTAAAATTAAGTACAATACTAGATAAAAAAAAGTCTAATATTAACATACAACAAAAAAAAAATAAATAAACTTCGACATGAAAATAATAAAATTAAAAAATTATTGAAAGTTTATAATTCAAGAAAAATAGTTAAATTTGCAGATAAACTGATAAGAATAAAAAGAAAATTACTAAATAGAAAAAAATAGATTAAAATAGGAATATACTAAGCTAGGAGAATTTTTATCTTTAAATTTAATGAATTCTTTGTAGGTTTTTAATTTTATCAAATCTGAGTCAAAAAAAGCTATTTTAGTTATTTTTAGCTCTTTCATGCAATTGGTCCTTTTATCTTACAATAGCTATTATTAAAGAGACATCAATGAAAATCATTATACTTTTTCCTTTTTAATTTATCTTTTTTTATATATTATCACTGCTGTCAACTTAAGAAAAATGTTTTCATAAATATCATTTTAGTTCATTAAAAACTCGAATCATTTATAAATAAATCTTCCAATTTGTAAATAGGAAATATGAAAATTGTATAAATAATTCTTAAGTTGACAGAGTTG
>JAISIT010000049.1 GCA_031261915.1 Candidatus Methanoflexus mossambicus | reverse complement strand
TTAATTCTAATTTTAATTATAATTTTAATTCTAATTTTAATTCTAATTTTAATTCTAATTTTAATTCTAATTTTAATTCTAATTTTAATTCTAATTTTAATTCTAATGTTGATGTTGATAAGAATGGAGATGGGAATGATGTTAATAATAATGGGGAAATTTATATAAACAATGAAAAATTTAACTTTCCACTGGTTTTAAAGCAACCAACAGGTCAAGGAGGGCTCAATATAAAAATAGCTAAAAATTTCAATGATTTCAATGAATATTTAGATAAATTTGATAATATTTTATGTGAAGAATTTATTGAAGGTAGTGAAATTTCTATTGAAGTCCTTTCATTTAAAAACCAATTTTTCCCAATTGTTCCAGTTTATAAAGGTGAAACAACTCTTGATGGAATTCATCCAATTAAACGAAAACGTTCAGCTCCTGTAAAAATTGATGATTTAGATAATGATTATATTAAAAAAATAGCTATTACTATTGCAAAAGCTTTAAATAGTGAGGGTGTAATTGATATTGACTTTATTTATTCTAAAAAAAATAAAACATTATATGTTCTTGAAATTAATACTCGACCAAGTGGAACAAGGTATTTATCTTATTCTGCAACTTTAATTAGTCCTTTAATTGAAATTGTGAAAATGGGAATCAATAAATTTTCTGTTGAAGAGCTTAATTCTAAAATTAAAGATTATTACTCGTTAGAAATTCCTGTTGGAAATTATAATGGTATTTTTTTAGAAAAAAATCCTAAAGAATTTATTAAAAATTCATGGGTGGTTCACGGACCAAAAAATTACCAAAGATTAACAATATCTGGAGAAAATAAAGAAATTGCATATAAAATAGCTAATAAATTACTTAAAAATTTTAAAGAATAAAATAAATTTATTTTTAATGGTTTTTAATGGTTTTTAGTATTTATCTTTTTTTAATACTTTTTGTATAAAATTATATATAGTATGATTAACTAATTTTATTAATAATATTAAAAATTATAACTTATAATAATATATAATAATATTATATTTTAGTTTAAATATATAATTTGAGTATCGATATATAGTTTGAGTATACTTGAATTAATTATAATATTATTGGATTATATGTTGGATGTAATATAATGGATGTAATAAATTTATTTGGATTTAAAATAAATGCATTAATAGGATTATTTATTTTAACAATTATTATCACTGTATTTTTTACATATTTTATTAAAAGAATCTTAATTAATGCAAAAATAGCTGATAATCCTATTGTTAGTGAACATAGACATAAAACTGGAACTCCTACCATGGGAGGAATAGCATTTTTATTTACTATTCTATTAATTGCTTCAATATATTTTAAAAATCAATATATTTTTATTCCTGCAATTTTAATGGTTACAGCAGGTATTGCAGGTTTAATTGATGATTTAATTGGGTTAAAAGTTAAAGAATATCAAAAACTTGTTAAAAATGTTTCAAATTCTCCAGTCAATATTGGACAATTAACCCTCGATGTTGGATGTGAAGCACGAGCTGCAACAGAAAAAGCAAAACGAGAAGTAGATGGATTAATTGATGATGGAAAACTTAAATTAGTTGCTGAGATTCCAATCAAAACTGAAATCAATGAATTTGAAAAAATTATTATTCAATTAATAATTGGTATTTTTTTAGTTGTTACTGGTGCTATAACTACTTTAGGTGGATTTTCTTTAGGTTTACTTTCCATTCCTGTTGTTTTAATTGCTATTGTTGGTGCTATAAATTCAGTAAACCTTATTGATGGGATGGATGGCTTGGCTGCAGGAATAATAGCTATTGCTTCTTTTGCATCAATTATTTTCATGTTTCTAAATGGAAATATTGATAATTCTTATCCTTTTGTTATTTTAACTGGATTATGTTTAGGATTTTTAATTTTTAATAAATATCCTGCATCTATTTTCATGGGAGATACAGGTTCATTTGTTTTAGGTGCTGGATATGCCACTGCAGTTTTATTATGTGATGTTCCTTACTTTGGAGTTTTGGCTTTAGCCGTTCCTATTGTTTCTGTTATTGTTAGTTTGTTTCATAGAGCAAATATTATTCATCTTCCAACAGAACCCTTACATCATACTTTAAATTCTATTGGCTTTTCTGAAAAGAAAATAATAGCTATTTATTGGTCATTAACTGCAATAGTATCTATTATTGGTCTTTTAATAAGTTATTTTATATTTTAAGTTTATATTTTAAATTTCATATTTTAAGTTTATATTTTAAATTTCATATTTTATAATCTTAAGTTTACATGATGAAAATGTCAAAAAATCGAACAAAATTTACAATTTATTCTCTTGCAGAACATATTGGGGGTAAAATAAAAGGAACTGATAGCACAGATGATATGAAATTAATTAGGAAGTTTCAAGGTGTTTTTACAATATTGAAAGATGCAAAAGAAGGAGATATTGTAATTAGACATTGGATTGATGAACAAGGAGTTCAATTGGCTTATCAAAAAAAAGTTTTAGCCATTATTACTGAAGATGTTAGAGGAACGGCTTTGGATGTTGCGAAATCTTTTCATTTCCCACTTATTGTTGTTGAAAAAATAGAAATTGCAAATGCATTTGCTTTAGAATATTGTTTAGATAGATTTGCAGAAAATGCTAAGAAAATTGTTGTCAGTGGGACAAATGGAAAATCTACTAGTGCTCATTTGATTTATCATATATTAAATATTGCAGGGTTTAATGTTTTCACAAACACGGATTCTAAGTCGGAATTTAATACATTAATTGATCCTATGATTTCAAAATTAATTTATGAAAATTATGATATTTTAAATCCTTATGATTATATTGTAATTGAAGTTTCTGAAGTTCAAGGTTGGTTAAATAAATTAATGAAAGATCATGCGTATATTATGACTAAAGCTATTAATCCAGATGTAGCTGTTTTAACAAATATCTCCTTGGATCATATAGGACTTGTTAATTCTATTGAAGAAGTCTACAATGAAACTTCTGGAGTTGCAAAGGCAATTTCTCATGGTTTTTTAGTATTGAATCATGATGATGAAAACATTAAATCTATGATAAAATTTATAGATGACTCAGATTTTATAGATCTCTTTGATGATAGAGCTATTATAAAACCTTTTTATTTTACTTATATTGATGATATTGATATTAATGTTGATACTTCTAAAAAGAACAATGTTTCTAAAAATTGCTTAAAATATGATGAAATTAATGAAGGAATATTTTTTGAAGGTAATTTGGTTTTAAAATTAGAAGATTTTCCATTAAAAAGTAAACATTTTGTTCAAAACATTTTAGCTGCTTTTTCAGCATGTATTTGTTTAAATATTTCTATTGAAGATATTGTTAAAGGAATTATATCATATAAACCTTTAAAAAGGAGATTTTCAACTATTCTCCATGATCCTATTGTAATTGATGATTTTGCACATAATCCCGAGGGAATAAAAGCCACTATTAATGCAGTTAGTAAAATGAATTACAAAAATCTTTGGATAGTTAATGCAATTAGAGGTTCAAGAGGATTAGATATAAATAAGATTAATGCTTTGAGTATTGTTGAAACTATTAATGATTTGAATAGTATGGATAATAATACGATTGATATTTATAATAATTCTAATATTAATTCTAATTCTAATATTAATTCTAATTCTAATATTAATTCTAATTCTAATATTAATTCTAATTCTAATATTAATTCTAATTCTAATATTAATTCTAATTCTAATATTGATATTGATAAGTATAATGGTAGTAATGAGAATAATATTAATTTAATTATTACTAATAGTGTTGATGTTGTAGATACAGTTAATTTAGTTACGGATAATGAAAAAAAGATATTTTTAAATATTTTAGATGAAAATAATATTAATTATAATTTTTATGATAATTTATATGATGCATTAAGTTTTGTTTATAATGAATCAAATGTAAATGATATTATTTTATTAATTGGTGCTCAAGGAATGGATCATGCCGAACAAGTTTTGAAAGATATTATTTCTGATTAATAAGATATTTAACATTGTTATTTTTTTTTTGTTTAATTTAATTTATTTTTTTATTCTTATTTTTTTATTCTTATTTTTTTATTCTTATTTTTTTATTCTTATTTTTTTATTCTTATTTTTTTATTCTTATTTTTTTATTCTTATTTTT
>JAISIT010000045.1 GCA_031261915.1 Candidatus Methanoflexus mossambicus | reverse complement strand
AACTGTTCAAATGTTTCACTTATTTGTGTAGTAACACCTATAGATTTTGAAAATGTGGAAAATTCGGATTCTTCAATATATCCATCATTATTCAAATCATAATCTTTCAATGTTTCAATCGATTCATCTGCCATCATACTACTAACTAATATTAATCCTAAAATAGCTATTACAATAACAACTACTCCAATTATAATTTTTTTCTTTTTTTCCATAATTTATACCTCAGTTTTATAAATTTTTTCAAACTCCTCCGAATAATGTGCTGTCCTTATTATAGAGTACAACTACTGGATATTTTCCACCAATGCCATCATTCATATAAGTACCAGTATACCTGAAATACACACTATCTCCTTCTTTTACTTTACCTTCAAACATAGTACTTGTAGCTAATTCTTTAACACCATCACTAGTTTTTACATTAAGATACATAAAATTTCCAGTTGTTAATCCAGAATCTACAAATTCCACCACACCATTTCCATCAAAATCAATGTTTGCAGTGGGTGTAGGTTCAGCAGATTCAATAGATTCTGTTATTTCATTATCAACCACACCTCTTGTAATATAAACGCTCTTATTTGTCGAATTTCTATCTTCTGATTCCGCGGATACATAGACAAAAGCACTATCTATATCCTCTGGAATATTCACAGTATATTTAAATTTCCCATTTTTATCAACTTTTACAGTTACAGAGCTTAATTTTAGCTCTTCTGAGGATATTTTCACACTCGCCCCTATATCCGTCTGTCCATGTATTGTAAAATTTGTTTTATTCCCAATATCTGCTATTTCTGTATTTAATGTTAAACTAGTTTGTTCTAATGGTTCTGCTTCATATGATAGTCCTGCTACAATAATAAATACTGAAAATGCTATTATTATTAATGCTAAAAATAAAATAAAAACTCTTCCTCTAGAAATCTTTTTTGCACCTGTGAGTTTATCTTTTTTATGAAATTTAGAGCTAACTTTTCTATCTAAGTCATGAAATTTTTCTTTTAAGCTTGTTGAATCCATTTTAACCACTTATTTTAAGATTTTCATTATAGAAATAATTTCCATTATGGGTATTGATATTTTTAGCATTTTTATAAGCATCATAGATATTATAAATCCATATTAAGAGAAATATAATGAGAGTTAACCATAACTGTTGGAGAACAATAAACATTAAGTTAAATATAACCATGTAGTATATAGTGAAAAATATAGCTCCTTTTAATATTTGTCCATTATACATTTGCCCTAATCCTACTATGAAAAATGATAATAAAGTAGCTATGGCTACATTTTTATGATATTGGCCATTCCTTTCTAATTTTCCATTTTTTTTCTTATTTCTTATTTCTTTTCTTTTTGCTTCCTGTTTTCGCAATGTTTCAGCATACTTCTTCTTTCTTTCTCTTTCTTCCCAAAAACCCATATATTAATCTCCATTAACTCATAATACTTTTAACTTTGAAAATAATAAAACATTTTATTAAATCGAATTTATCATCCAAAATATACTAGATTATTTTAATTTTTCCATTTTATCATATTCTATATCTTTAAATTGGAATCATAGTTTTAATGATAGTTTCTGTGGTATAATAACTCAACCCTGTTTTATTTTAATGGAGTCGAGAAATTCTTTATAATATTCAGCATCTGTTCTATTAAGACTTATTTCCATGAGAATTTTTTCATCATCAGAATAAAAAGTAACACATGCAATATCATTACCATAAAGTTCTCCTTTATATTCATATGTAGTTGTATATACAGAGAGTTGTCCTTTTACATTATCAATTTCGAAAGGAAAAGCATAGGTTGTTTTATCAAATTTGCTATATTCATCAAATCCATATGGAAACACACAAATACCAATATATTGCCTATTATCAGTGCCATTTATATTAAAGTGAGAATCAATCACATTTTTACCAAAATCATTCCGAATTTTTGAATTATTCAACTTAAAATCCGATGGAATTAAAAAAGACTCATCTCCAACTGGTACTTCATGATATGAAGGGCTAAAAACATAACTTATAACATAACAAACTCCAATTACACACATTAGAATAATAATAATTAATGTTATTTTCTTTTTACTAAAAACCCTATTTTCATCATCCTTATAGAAAATTTTGTCTTTAATACCCATATGATTTCCCACATAATAGTTTATTAATCATTAAAGAATCTATTATTAAATTATTATTATACAATACTACTACCAAACAGCTATAAATAAACATGAAATTAAAATGACCCATAAATCTTTATAAGTCATTGTACATATCATCTGGATAATTAACTAATGTTCCTAAACCTTTCTTTAAATCCCACATCACTGTATATTTACCGTCTTTAGTTTCACTGTACATAGCTTCATCATTAATTGAAGTTACATAAGTATCTATCTTTAATTTCCCATTAAAAGATTCAAATACTTTTTTATCTCCTATATGATATGTTTTTCCACTCATTTCTGCTGTTGGTCCTTGATTTATCATAATAATTCCGACAACTGCTATTATTGCTACAATAGCTATTATAACACCTATTATAATTTTTTTATTTTTATCCATAATTTTTACCTCAATTTTCTATATATTTTATAAAAAATTAATTTCAATGAATAGAATATGAATAGATTCATAATATATTCAAATTATAATAAGATGTTATTCATATTTAAAACTATATTATTAAAATTATGATTCTTATATATGACAAATGAAATAATTGAACTCTTATCATTTGTAGAAATTTCACAAAATAGAAGTAAAATATTAAAAAGTCTGAACGATGGAGCTTTATTCCCTTCTAAAATAGCTAAAAATACAGATATAAGAATTAATCAGGTCAGCACGACCTTAAAAGAATTAAAAGAAAAAGAATTAGTAGTTCTCCTAAATCCTGATGCTAAAATAGGAAGATATTATGAATTAACAGATAAAGGAAAAGAAATAGCTAAACGTTTATAAATTAGCTATTTTTTTAGCATTGTTTAATTGAAGGTTAATTTACCAAGATATATCAGATATTTAAATCATTAAAATCTGAAAAACATCTAATAAAATAGTATATTTATTACAAAAAGAACACTTATAAAATTTAATAGATTTTGCCTAATTTTTAATTATTATCAATGTAAGATTGTATAAGAAATTCATTAAAAATTTACTATTTTTTCCGTAATAAAAAAATATAAAAAAGTATGCAAAAAACAATAGAAAGCTGAATGGAAATCTACATTTTAATCACGGGAAATTGAATTTCAGTTAATAATTCTTCTTCAGGAACTTCATGGGGGCTGTTGAAGTAAACTTCTTTTGGAGATCCAATTATATCATAGTTATTTTTGATAGAAAATTCAACCATTTC
>JAISIT010000031.1 GCA_031261915.1 Candidatus Methanoflexus mossambicus | reverse complement strand
TCTTATTTTTTTATTCTTATTTTTTTATTCTTATTTTTTTATTCTTATTTTTTTATTCTTATTTTTTTATTCTTATTTTTTTATTCTTATTTTTTTATTCTTATTTTTTTATTCTTATGTTTTCTTTGTTTTTTTTTAAATTAGTATAATTAAATTTAAATAGAATAAGTAATATAAATTATATTTTATAATTAAAGTTTAAATTTTTAATAATTTATTGTGTGAAATATTATGTTGTTAAAAATAAGGCGTGATTTATTTATCATTCTTGCATTGGCATGTATTTTAATCATTTCTGGTAGATTAGTGACCTATGTTTCTTTTGCTTCATCTCCTGATGTAGATCAAGGTGTTGAAATAGCTGGAATTGTTATTAAAGGTAATGATATTGCTCCTATTGATAGTATT
Source organism: Candidatus Methanoflexus mossambicus (assembly GCA_031261915.1). Lineage (GTDB taxonomy): Archaea > Methanobacteriota > Methanobacteria > Methanobacteriales > Methanobacteriaceae > Methanoflexus > Methanoflexus mossambicus. Next base: position 13,946 of record JAISIT010000031.1, on the reverse strand, counting down.
CGAGTAAATGTTCAAGAATCTGGACTTCGTGCAGGTAGTTATATTAAAGGAGATATGTTAATTACTTCTAAAAAGGAATTGCCATTAAATGAAGCTATTGCGAATGCTGAAAAATTTGCAACCTTAACAACTATTTCAGGAACAACTCTTCAACCAATTACTGCAGCTGATGTTAAAGTGGATAAAAAAACAGGTATTGTAACTGTAAATGTAATTGAAGACTTTTCAGCTATTGAATTTAATAAGAAAAAATAATAATGCCAAAACATAGGAGGAATCCTTTGAAAAATAATCCTTTGAAAAATAATTCTTTGAGAAATAATTCTTTGAGAAAATATTTGTTTATCTTATCATTAATAATTTTACTTTTTGCATTTATTGGATCAGTTTCTGCTACAATGAATCTAATAGTAATTACCGACCCAACTGGCACAGATCCTAACGGTGCAGCAGGTGGAAGTATGTCTTTTGGTAAAAATATGTTTATGTCTACTTTTTTAATGTCAAAAGAACATCAATTTGTAGTTTTGTCTGGAGGAGAAGGTAATGGTAGTGTTAGATTGCGAGCTATTGTTAATGCAATATCTTTATTAGATTCTGGTGTTTCTGCATCTGCTGGTGCTGCTGTTGCTTCTTCATATTCGGGTATTCGTTTAATGGTTGGTGGACCATCATTAGGTGCTGCTGTAGGTGGCTCTTTTGATGTTTATGTTGTCACTGTTGAAGATGATAATACAATTAAAGTTACGCCTTATGGTGGAGGATTAGCTGTTTTACCTCCAGGTAAAAAGGGGGCTATTATCCATTTAAGAAATACTGCAGGTAATCCTATGTATGGAACGGCTACTGCAGTTAGAAAAGAGGCAGCAATGGATATTGGGAGGATGATTCGAGATGGATATCCTGCAACTAAAATTGTTGGAGAAACTTTTAAAACAGTAGCTATTGGTTCTGGTGAAAAATATGGTGGAGGAGCAGTAAATCTTGTATCTGGTATTTCTACAGGTGATATGTTTACACCAAGAGAGTTAAATACTCATGGATTTCCAATGGATGATGAATATGGGAAATCCTGTCCAGATTGTGGATGGAGTATTGGTTTTCCTTCGGCAGACAATTATGAAAACTGTCCGAATGATGGAACACCTTTAAAAACTTTTTATGCCTATGATGCATTAACTAATGCTATTACAGTTACAAAAAATACTGTTATAGTTTCTACTTATGGTTCTGAAGCTCCAGGAATAAGTTCAACTACTTCAGAAATTGTTAAAGCTTCTGTTAAAAAAAATGGATTTAGTGCTACTGAAATAGCTGCTTCAATTAATAAAAATATTAAAAGTGGAAATTTAGTTGGAGTAAACTATATTGAACCGAAAGATATTAATATTCGTAAAGAATCTAATGCTGTGGGTGTTTATTTTAATCCATTGCCTAATGGAAGATCATCTCCTCCATGGGATTTACCTATTGATTCGAATATATTAAATGTTTTGGGAAGTATTCAAACAGTTATTGGAATAATTTTTATTGTTTTAGTAATTTTTAGAAGAAATCTTTTAAGAAGTTTCCAGAATAAAAAATTTTAAATTTTATCTCTTTAAATTTTTTAATTTTTTAAATAAAGTTTATATACTTTAAACTTTATACTATTTATTAGTTTTATTAAACATTTTGATAAACAATTGTAATATTAAATCATGATAAACAATTGTAGTATTTTAATTATTTTTTAAATTTAATAATTTAATAATTTTAGCTATTTTATTTAAAATTAACTTAAAGTTTTTTAACTTTAGAATTTTTTTATTATCTTAGTGTTTTATGTTAATTATTTAAATTAAAGTATAAAAATTATTAAAAGTTTAATAAACAATTTAATAAATTTGAATTATTAATAAATCTGAATTCTTTTCATGGTTTATGTTTTAAATTAATTTTTAAATTAAGTTATAAATTAAATAATTATAATTTCAATAAAATTAGTTAATGTAGTAAATGTAAAAAAAAACAATGTGATAGTTATGGCTTTAATTTTAATTAGAGGAGAAAACAATTCTAAATTATTAAGTACAATTACAGATATTGAACGTCATGCGAATTTAACAATAGCTTCAAAACCGAAATCTATTGATCCTATGTTTGCAGATGAGCTTGTTGAAAGTATTTTAAAATCACCATTACGAAGATTATCTGATGCTGCTTGTGCTTTTAATGTTAAAGAAGATATTACTTTAAGTATCTTGCAAGTAAAAACTATTCATCCTCCTGCTCATGTTATAGTTGTTAGTGATGAATATCCCGAATACAGAAAATTAAATTCGATTCTACCTACTTGTGATGATTTAGAAGGTTATACCTATGTTAAACCTAAATCAAAAGTCAAGATAAATTATAGGAAAGATTATGTGACTAATTCAGCCCATCATTAATTATTGTAGTGTTTTATTTTTAGTAAATTTTTAGTAAATTTTAATAAATTTTTAATAAATTTTTAATAAAACTATTATTTTTTGTGGGTATAGTATTTAATATTAAATATCATTTTTTTAAAAAATATTATTTTTAATATTGAATATTAAATATCAAAATAGTAAATTTTAATAATAAGTATTATTTTTAGTGGTATTATTACATTTTAATTTATTTAAAAATTCTTTTTTAAGGATATTATGGAAGTTAAAAATCAGATAATATTGGCTATGGATTTAATGGATATTATTTCTGCTTATGATGTGTGTGAAAAGATATGTGAGTATATTAACACAATTAAAATAGGTTATCCTTTAACATTGGCTGAAGACTTAAAGGCAGTTACTGTTTTTAAAGAAAACTTTGAATTTAATGTTATTTGTGATTATAAAATAGCAGATATTCCTGCAACCAATGAAAAAATTGCGGATTTAACTTTTAAAGCTGGTGCTGATGCTATAATCGTTCATGGTTTTGTTGGATCAGACAGTGTTGAAATTTGTGATAAAATAGCTAAAAATTATGGGAAAGAAATATTTTTACTCACTGAAATGTCTCATCCAGGAGCTAAAATGTTTTTAGAAGGAACTGGTGAAAAAATAGCTAAAATGGGTCTTGATTTAGGATTAAAGAATTTTGTTGCACCTGCTACACATTTAGATCGGCTTTCAGCTATTCGTAATGTTGTTGGGGATGATTCATTTATTATTTCTCCTGGTGTTGGAACTCAAGGAGGTAACCCTAAAAACACTTTAGAATTTGCTGATGCTTTAATCATTGGTAGATCAATTTATAATGCTAAAGATCCAAAAATAGCTATTGAAAAAATAATTAATAATTTAAAATGAGATATCTTATTATTTTTAATTTTATTTAATTTTATTGTTTTTTTCTTTATTTTGCTGTTAGTTTTATATTTATTGATTATTTTGAATTTTTAAAGGTGATATTATGGCTAATTCAATAAAAGTTGAAATGTTAAAAACAACTGCTACTTTAATAACTACTGCTTTTGCATTAGTGGCTGGTTTAGCTTGGAATGAAGCTATTAAAGCAATTATTGCACAATTTGTTAAACAAGGAAATGCGATTCCTAGTTATTTGACCTATGCTATTATTGTTACTGTAATAGCTGTGCTTGTTTCAGTTGTTTTTGCAAGAAGTTTAGGAAAAGTTGGAATAGAATTAGATGATTAATTAAGATATTTTAATTTTTATTCATTATTTTAATTTTTATTTTAATATATTTATTTATAACTTCCCTTTTTGTGGGAAAATTTAGGTTTTCTTTTCTTTTAATCATTTTTTATTTTTAATCATTTTATTTTCTTTAATATTTTGCTATTTTTAATGTTTTTTTTAAAAGTGATAAACTTTTTTTTAAACTTTTTTTTAATAATTTTAAAGGAATATTAATATATTTAAATGGTTAATATATTATATATGGTAATATATTTATAATATAAATATAATATAAATATTAATATAAATATTATTTGATATAAAAATTTAATTTATATAAATATTTAATTTTTGTTAATATTTTTTATAGTTTTATTTTGATTTAATTCGTTATACATTAATATTCATAAGAAATAGTGATTATATGCTTACTGCAATACAAAATGAACTTTTAAAAACACTTATAAATTTGTATAGGGTTTCAAATGGAGCATCTGTCAAAGGGGAGGATATTGCAGATGTGATGAGAAGAAGTCCAGGAACTATACGAAATCAAATGTTAATTTTACGGAATTTAGGGCTTGTAAAAGGTGTTCCAGGACCACGTGGAGGATATAAACCAACTATTGAGGCATATCATAAATTAGATATTAAAGTTTCTGATGAGGAGGCAATAGTTCCAGTTTTTAAAGATGATTCTAAATTGGATAATATTTCTGTTGCAAAAATAGAATTTACAAGTATTCCAAATCCTGGGGATTGTGAAGCGGTGATAAAAGTTTTAGGGAATATTAAGGATTTAGATATAGGGGAAAATATTAGAATAGGTCCTACTCCTGTTAATCATCTCATGTTGACTGGAAAAATTATTGGTAGAGATGATATGGATAATATTTTACTTTTAGATTCTACTTCTATTGGCAGTGTTCCAAAACTTAAAATTAAAGAAGTTGGAAGTTCTAATTTTTTAGTTGTTAAAGAGAGTTATTCAATAAAAAAAGTGGCAGAAATTTTAATTAATAATGCTGCTGATGGTGCTCCAGTTTTTAATAATGATGATAAAGTAGTTGGAATGGTAACATTAAATGATATTGTTCGAGCGGTGGCAAATTCAATTTTAGAACATAATGTTTCGGCAATAATGTCTAAAAATGTTTTTATGATTAATGAAAATGAAATGATTTCTAAAATTATTGGAAAAATGCAAAAATATCATATTGGAAGAGTATTATATGTTGATGATAATAAAAAATTAAAAGGAATTATTACAAAAACAGACATTTTAAATGTTATAGGTAGTTATGTAGATTCTAAAATTTAAGTATTACTAATATAATATTGATTTAATTTTATAATATTGATTTAAATTGTATGCGAATTTTTTTGGAAGAAGATTTCATGAATGAAAATAGTAATAAAAACCATAACTTTAGATGTAATGTTAAACAAAATCAAGTTAAACATATTAAAATTAAAAAAGACATGTCTGTGAAAGAATTAATTGATGAATTTGATAAATCTAAAGTTTTAGGTAGTGGAAGAGTTGCAAAAGCAAGGTCTATTTTGTCGAATATGATAAATGACAATGAAATGAAAGTATTTTTATCTCTTGCAGGACCATTGGTTCCTGGTGGTTTAAGAACTATTATTTGTGATTTGATTAAAAATAAACAGATTGATGTTTTAATTACAAGTGGAGCAAATATTACTCATGATCTTTTAGAAAGTTTTGGAGGGAGTCATTATCGTGATTTAGGTTTTGATGATGAATATTTGAATTCTGAAGGTATTGGTCGTATTGGTGATGTATACACTAAAAATTGCGATTTTGAAGTATTTGAAGAAGAAATAATCAATATTTTTGAAGATATTTCAAATAAAAATGAAATCATATCTGTTAAATCACTTTTAAGTGAAATTGGAAAAAGAATTAAAGATGAAAACTCAATTTTAAAAGTAGCTTATGAGAATAATGTTCCTATTTTTGCTCCAGGACTTATTGATTCAATGTTAGGTCTTCAATTATGGATGTTTTCTCAAGAACATAAATTTATTCTTGATGTAATTGATGATATGCATGATTTATCTGATTTAATTTTTAATTCTCAAAAAATAGGAGCTATTCTTTTAGGTGGAGGTCTTCCAAAGCATTATACATTAGCATCTAATTTGTTAAAAGGTGGTTTAGATGCAGCTATTCAAATAACATTAGATAGAAGTGAATCTGGAAGTTTAAGTGGTGCTCCTCTTGAAGAAGCAAAATCTTGGTCAAAAGCAAAGTGTGGTTCAAATTTAGTTACTGTTATTGGCGATGTGACAATAATATTTCCTCTTTTAATAGCTTCATTATAACAATGGATGATTTTATTATAGTTTTTTTATGTAATTAGTTCATATCTATGTTTTTGTTTATTTTTTTATTTTTCATTCGTCATTTTTTTATTTTATTCTATTTTATTTTATTCTATTTTATTTTATTCTATTTTATTTTATTCTATTTTATTTTATTCTATTTTATTTTATTCTATTTTATTTTATTCTATTTTATTTTATTCTATTTTATTTTATTTTATTCTATTTTATTCTATTATTTGTATAAGTTATTTAATTTAATTAAAAATAGTTAGGAGTGTGTATGTTATGGAAAAAATAATTTTAGGTCTTCCAAAAGGAAGTTTAAACAATGTTAACAGAGGAAATACATATCAACTTTTTATAGATGCAGGTTATGAAGTTAGTGGATATAAACCAGGAGAAGAAGCTTATGAAATAGAAATAACTAATGATGAATCTATTAAAGCATATCTTACACGTCCACAAAGTACTCCTGTTGAATTAAATAGAAAAATGGTAGATATAGCTATTGTTGGTGAAGATTGGGTAAATGAAGAATCAGTAGTAAATAAAAATACTATAGAAAAAATAGGTGATTTAAATTATGGTCAAACTCGTTTAATAGTTGCTGTTCCTAATGATAGTGAATACAATGATTTAACTGAATTTTTTATTAAAAATAAAGATAGAAAAACTCCTATTTTATGTTTTACTGAATATCCGAACTTAACAAGGCAACATATTATGAATAATCCAGGGTATAAAGAAGTATTTGGTGATAAATCTCCTTTAGTTCAAGTAAGAAGTTTAATTGACGGTGATAATACTCAAGTCCAAGTAATCAATTCTGATGGAGCAACAGAAGTTTATATTGCTAAAGGTGCAGATTTAATAGTTGATAACACACAAACTGGAAGTAGTTTAAAGAAAGCAGGATTAAAAGAGCTTGAAACTATAATGCATTCATCAGCAGGATTATATGCCGGTCCTGGATGTATAGGTGATAAAAAAGAAAAAGCAATAGCTATTTATGAACAATTACTTGGAGCTACAAATGGAAGAGATTATTTTGATGTTAAATTTAATGTTAAAAATGAATTAGCACAAAATGCAAGTGATTTTTTAACTGAAAATAAGTTTTGCAGTGATGAACCTACAATAAATACTGGAAATAGCTATTCTCAAATAAATGTCTTAATTCCTAAAAAATTATTCCCAAAAATGTTAAATGGAATAAAACAATTTAATGCTTCAGCTATTGTTAGAAGTAATGTTAAACAATATATAAAATAAGAAAATAAGAAAATAAAAAGATAAAAAAGAAAATAATTTTTAAAATTTCATATGATTTAATATGGAGTATTTAAATTTAGTTTACATTCCTATTAATGGAACTTCAATGGAATTCGTGTTAAATGATCCTTTTCCACCGAATAAAGTATATGATATGTAAAATCCTCCTATGAAGAATGGATTTGATAATGTTGAATCTACTCCAAAATCAGCTTTTACTTCAGCTTCTGTAGGAATATATGCTTGAATAATTTGTTCTTTAATTTCTCCAGGATTTAGAGTTCCAAAGTCAATGGTTCCTTCCATCCATCCAGCTTTAACATTATTAACACTATTAACTCCGTCATTTCTAACTGTAATTTTAATAGTTAGGTTTTTTCCAGGAGTTCCATATTTTTCTGAATCTAATATTCCGACAATTTCATTTTGATCACTAATACCAGTATTGTTAGTAAAAATTAATTTACTAATAATATTATTTGTTAGATTTGTTGAATCGCTGGAATTGCTGGGATTTATTTCGTTTTCATTTGTTTTATTTTCTTTATCATTATTAAGACCAAATGTAGAAATTATTCCAAAAATAGCTATTATTGCTATTAAAAGTATAATTAAACTTATAATAAAACTTTTTTTCATTTTATCAACTCTTTTTCATATATTCTTTGAATATTGCAATATTTTTAGTTTTCAAATAAACTTTTGTTTATTTTAATTACATTTCAATTTATTTCAATTATTTAAATTATTATTTCATATTACTCATTAATTGTATTAATTATTTTTATTTTAATAATATTTATTAAAACAATTAAATATTGTTTTTGTAATATATATCTTTTTCTATTTTTATTTTTGGCTCTGTCAAAATTAACTTACTTGAAGCAATATTAATTTCATGGATATCTTGTGTAAATTAAATTTTAAGTGATCTCAAGATATTTTTATTTAATTTGAACCAGTGAAAATTGACATTGCTTTTAATTTGATTTAAAATATTTAATTTTTGATAAATTATTTAAATTATAATTACAAATATATTAATATGAAGTTAGAACAATTACTTGCAAAATGTCCAGTTTGTGGATCTCAAGATAAAACTGCTAAAAGACAGTTTACTGATGAACATAAAGCTCATTCAAAGCTTAAAAACATTACTTGTGATGAATGTGGATATGTTTTTGAAGAAGGAGTAGAAGAATAGACTATTTTTTTAATCTTTGATTTTTTTTTATTTTTTATTTTTATTTTTAAGTTAATTTAATATTTATTAGATTTAATATAAGTTATATTGATAATAATAGTTAAATTAATAATAGAATTAAAATTAATAATAGAATTAAAATTAATAATAGAATTGATAATACTATTAAAATTAATAGTTAAATTAATATTATGCTTAAGATATAACTTAATATTTAATATTCGTGACAATTATAAATTAATATTGAATATTAATATTAAATCATAGTTGAATTAAATATATTGGGGGAACAATGACTTTTCATATTATGATAATTCCAACACTTTCTTGTCCATCAAATTGTAGCTATTGTTGGGGTTCTGTGAAAAATGCAGAAGTAATGGATATTGAGATTGTTGAAGCTATTTCTCAGTGGTTAAATGGTTTTAGAGATGAACCAGTTCATTTTACTTTTCATGGAGGAGAACCATTACTTGCAGGTTATGATTTTTTTTCTAAAGCACTTCCAATTTTAAAATCTCATGATTGTGATGATGGAGAATGTTTTCAATCAGATAAAGGATATGTTGATGCTGGTTTTTCTCTTCAATCAAATTTATGGCTTTTAGATGAAAAATTAGCAGATTTATTCTCTCAATATGATATAGCTATTAGCACAAGTATTGATGGTCCAAAACAAATAAATGATTATCAACGGGGTGTTGGTTACTTTGATAAAACAATGAAAAACTATAAAATGGCTGTTGAACATGGTTTAAAAATCAGTTTTATCTGCACATTTACTTCTTATTCTAAAGATTTCTATGAAGAGATTTATAATTTCTTTTTAGAAAATGAATATAATATTAAACTTCATGCTGCTTTGCCATCTCTTCGTGATTCTAATGCCGATGAATGGGCATTAAGAGGAGAAGAACATGGACAGTTATTAATAAATTTACTTGATAAATACTTAAAAGACCTTGATAAATTTGAAATTAAAGATTTTGACCACCTTGCAAAGAGTTATTTCCGTCGTCGTGGGACTTTATGCACATTTGCTGATTGTATGGGTGACACTTTAGCAGTAGGGCATGATGGCAATATTTATCCGTGTTATAGGTTTGTTGGAATGGATGAATATGTGATGGGAAATGTTAAAGATAAACCATCAATGAATGAACTTAAATCATCAGAGCCATGGAAAAAGCTAATGGAATTTAAGGATTTTGTTGATGAAGATTGTAAAGATTGTTCTTATATTAAATTCTGTCGTGGAGGATGTCCGTATAATGGAATAGTTGCAAATGATGGAGAAATAGCAGTGGATCCTCAATGTACGGCATATAAAATGATTTTTAAAGATATTTCAAAAAAAGCAAATAAGGAGTTTAAAAATTCTGCTACTTTAATGTTTAAAAAATCAAGTAATTCAAAGAATGAAGAAGATAATGGTTTTACAATTATGGATTTAATGATGAAACGATAGATATTTTTAATTTTAGTAGTTCATATTACTTCTATTACTTCTATTAATTTCAATGTATTTTATTTTATTTATTTTACCGTATTTTATATTATTTTTACTTTTCTTTTTCTTTTGGTTTAGTTTCTAATTTATTTTTTTATTTTAGTTTATTTCTTTATTTATTTTTTTATTTATTCTTTTTTTTATTATTAATATATTGAATTTTTAATTTTAATTATTTTAACTATTATATATATTATTTTTATTAAAAATAAATAGATTTATAAATAATTAATAATATAAATATTCATATTTTATAAATTTTATAAATTTTATTTTTGTTTTAAATTTTATTTTTAGCAAAATTATATTTTTTGTTAATATTATAAGTTATATTTGGTTGATATTATGATTGTTAAAGATTGGTGTAGTTATTGTGGTGAATGTGCTGGAGTATGTCCACGGAATTTAATTTTAGTGAAAGAATATGATTTGGTTTTTGACAAATCAAAATGTAATCGATGTGAAACTTGTGTTAAAGCATGTCCAATTAAAGCATTGGAGTTAGAAGTAGAATAGCTATTTATTATATGTTGATTATATTGATTAAGTAATTAGGTGTTAAAATGATAGAAACTGATGTGTTAGTTGTTGGATCTGGACCTGCAGGATCATCTGCAGGAAAACATGCTGCTTTAGGTGGAGCTAAAGTAATATTAATGGATAAAAAGTCAGAAATAGGTTCTCCTAAAAGATGTGCAGAAGGAGTTTCAAAGGAAGGTTTAAAATTCCTTGGTATTGAACCAAAAGAACGATGGGCTACAAAAGAAATTGATGGAATTCGTTTAATAGCTCCCGATGGAACTGATGTTTGGTTAAATGATGAGATTAAACTTCCTGAAGCAGGTTACATATTAGAACGTAAAGTATTTGATAAACATATGGCTATGGATGCTGCCCGTGCTGGAGCTGAAATTAAGATTAAAACCTTAGCTAAAGGAGTTGACAGATTAGAAGATGGTTTTATTGTCTATTGCGAATCAATGGGTGAGGAATTTGAAATTAAAACCAAGATTTTAATAGCTGCTGATGGTCCTGAATCTCATATTGGTCGTTGGGCTGGACTTAAAACTCAAACAAAAGCTAAAAATATGGAATCAGGTATTCAATTTGAAATGTGTAATGTTGAATTAGAAGATCCTAATGTTTTAGAGTTTTATTTTGGTAAGGTAGCTCCTGGGGGATATGCTTGGATTTTCCCTAAAGAAGATGATATTGCAAATGTGGGTTTAGCTGTTATGGCTTCTGAAACTGATAAAACTGCCTATGAGCATCTTGTTGATTTTGTAAAAACATGTCCTGCTACTAAAAATGCTCAAGCTGTTGAATTAAATGTTGGTGGTGATCCTGTTGGTGGTTTTGTTAAAAATATTTATGGTGACAATATTTTAGTTGTTGGAGATGCTGCAGGTCAAGTTAATCCATTGACTGGTGGAGGAATCATTTCTGGAATGAAATGTGGAATGTTTGCAGGTAAAGTTGCAGCAGAAGCTATTAAAGAAAATAATTGTTCATCTAAAAGATTATCTGAATATGAAAAACTTTGTGATGAGGATATGGGTCATAAAATGAAAAGATACCTTAAGACTAAAGATTATCTCTTTTCATTAACTGATGATGAATTAAATTCAATAGCTCATGCATTCCAAGATGTTAAATTTGAGGAAATCTCTACTTCTGAATTGATTAAACAGTTAATTAAGGTTTCTCCTAATGCATTATTGAAATTAGGTAAGTTATTCTAAGTTTTTTTTTTATTTAATTGCCTTTTTTCATTCTTCTTTTTTCATTCTTCTTTTTTTTTATTTTTTCTTGATTTGCATACTTTATTATTTATTTCAATTATTTGCATGTATATTATTTTTAATTTTATTTATTTATTATCATTACTTTAAACTATTTTTAACTGGATTGAAATTATCTCTTTGTATATTATATTTCAATAGATACTCATTTAACATAAAATATTTATATGTGATTTAACATAAAAATATGCATATATTAAATATACATATAACTTTCATGTTTATTAGGGATATAATGGAAACTACTAATAGGTTAAGAACTACTTTAAATATTGATAAAGATATTATTAAAAATATTAAAAATATTAAAAATATTAAAAATATTAAAATAATTGCACAAAATAGAAATTCTACACAAACTGAGGTAATAAATGAATATTTAAAAAAGGGTTTGGATGAAGAAAAAGATAAAAATAAAATTCCAGATTATTTAATTGCTAATAAAAAAGAATATAATCCAGATAAAATACGTAAAAAGAAATTGACGGGTATTATTAAAACTAAAGAATCTTTCAATGCAGTTCAATTGATTAATAATGTAAAGATGGGCGAATAATGATTTTTCTCGATGCTAATTATATTATTTCTTATTATATGTTTTCTGAAGATTTTCATGAATGAAGTTTAAAAATAGCTGAAGAAATTGAAGATATGGAACAAGTGATTTCACGATTAGTTATATGAGAAACAATAAATCTGTTAGATAATAAACTTAAAGTTGATAAAAATTGTATTAAATATATTATAATGAATTATTTTCAAATTATACTATTATAGAAGATCATTATTTTTATAATCGTGCTTTAGAATATGTTTTAAATACTAAAAAAAGATTTCCTTTTTTTGACCATATTTATATTACTTTAATGAGAGAGTTAAATATAACTGAAATTGTTTCATTTGATAAACATTTTAATAATCAAAAAGGAATTAAAAGAGTTTTTTAAGTGATGTTAAGAAAATGAGAGAATTAAAATTAATTAATAATAATACTAATAATACTATTAATAAGGAGATTAATAATATTAATAATAATAATAATAATAATAATTGCATTTTATGAAAATTTTGAATGATTAAACTTATAAATATATTAATTTTTATTAAATCTCTTATAATTTTTTTAATTTTTATTAAATATTATAATTTTTTAGATTTTTAAATAAATGGAGGAATTATATGGAATATAAATTGTCTCAAAAGTTGATTGCAGAATTTATAGGGACATTCTTGCTTGTATTAATCGGAACAGGTTCAGCTATTGGAGCTGCTTTAATTGTTCATCAATACATTCCAACTGGAGCTATTGGAGCTTTAGGAGGATTCACGGAATGGTTAGCTGTTAGTTGGGGCTTTGGTATTACTGCTGCTGTTGTGATTTATGCTATTGGTAAAATTTCAGGAGGACATATCAACCCAGCAGTTACAATAGGATTACTTGTAACTAAAAATATTTCTTTAAAAGATGGAATTGCTTATATTCTTGTTCAATTTATTGGTGCTTTAATAGCTTCTTTATCATTATTTGTAATATTTGGAAATCCTGGAGTTATAATTGGGCATCTTGGTGCAAATGCTCCTGCTACTGGTGTAACAGCTATTCAAGCATTATTTGCTGAAGCACTTGGAACTTTCTTACTTGTTTTAGTTGTGATGGGTGTTGCTGTTGATAAAAAAGCCGATTCTGGTGTTTATGGAATAGCTATTGGTTTAGCTATTGGAATAGCTCTTACTTTCTTAGGACCACTTACTGGAGGATGTATTAATCCTGCAAGAGGATTCTCACCAATGATTATCACATTTTTGGCTGGAGGTCCTAATTTACTTGGATACTATCCAATATTCTTAATTGGTCCAATTATTGGGGGTATTTTAGCTGCAATTATTTATAATTTCATTGGAAAACCAAATGAAGATTAATTAAATTTTTAAATAATAATTTTTAATATTTTAATATTTCAATATTTTAGTTTTTTTTTATTTTTTTTATTTGTAATTTTTATCGTTTTTTTTTTTTTTTTTTTTTTTTTTTTTTAATTATTTTACATATTTTTTTATATATTTTTTGGAAATAAAAAATTTAAAAATTTTTTAAAAAAAATTTATAAATTTATTTATTTAAAATAAAATAAAAAATTTTATTATTTTT
>JAISIT010000004.1 GCA_031261915.1 Candidatus Methanoflexus mossambicus | reverse complement strand
GGGGTATGGGGAGATGGAAATTTAGGATATATAACCTCTTTACTTCTTAAAATATTTTTCCCAGATTCTAAAATCATTGTTATGGGAAAAAACACTGAAAAATTGAATTTATTTACTTTCGTTGATGATACTTTCCTAATTAATGAAATTCCTAACAAAGATGATAAAATAGCTATTGATCATGCTTTTGAATGTGTTGGTGGGCATGGCTCTGAATCAGCTATTGATCAAATAATTGATCACATTAATCCAGAAGGAAGCATTTCTCTTTTAGGAGTTTCTGAATATCCTGTACCAATTAACACTCGTATGATTTTAGAAAAAGGATTAAATGTATTTGGAACAAGTAGAAGCGGTAGAAAAGATTTTATTAAAACAGTTGAGATTTATAAAGATAATCCAAAGGTTGTTTCTTATTTAGAAAATATCATAAGTGAAACTATTGAAATTAGAACTTTAAAAGATATTAATAAAGCATTTGATAAAGATATGAATTCTAATTTTGGAAAAACAGTTTTAAAATGGGATAAATAAATATATCTACACCAAAATTTGTTATTAAGAAGATTGAGATTAGGAGGATTTTTTATTAGTTATAGATTTTCAGTAATTGTTCCAGCTTATAATGTAGAAAAACACTTAGTTACTACTTTAGATTCTCTGCTTAATCAAACATTTCAAGATTTTGAAGTAATAGTAATTAATGATGGATCTACTGATTCAACAAAAGATATTATTGATTCTTATTGTGATAAACACTCTAATTTTGTAGCTATTCATCAAGAAAATCAAGGAGTAGCTGTTGCTCGCAATAATGCTCTTAAAATAGCTAAAGGAGACTATATTGGATTTTTAGATGGTGATGGTGATTATTATTTAGGAGATGCTCTTGAAAATTTTAATAATACTTTAAATGATCATAAATCTCATGATAAAAGTGATTTTATAGATTTAGTCATAGGAAGGCAAACTATGATTGATCCATGGAGTGAAACTTCCTATCTCAATGCTAAAGAGCTATCTAATTTAGATGACATTAAACCATGTGACCCAAGGATATTATGGACAATGTCACTATTTAATAAAGTTTTTTCAAGAAAAAAAATCGAAGAAATTGGATTAACTATGCCACTAATGAATCAAGCAAGTGATGCAGGTTTTACACTACCTTTTGTTTATAAATGTGATAAAATTGTTGGTTGTCCTCATGAAATTGTTGTTTATAAAAAAAGGTTATTCTTTGATCAATACTCTCTTTCACAAGAACTAAACACAGGAACATTAGGTGATTATTATAAATCTTATGAAATAATTAAAGAAAAATTTGAAGAATTTTTCACAGAATATAAAAATAGCTACGAAAATAGCTTAAATAACTATAATAATAGCTTAAAAAATGAAAATAATAAAGATGGAAAATTAAAAGAGCTTAAAAAAATATATTTAGAATATATTGATACTTTGATATATAGAGAAGTATCTGTTCTTTTTATTGATCAAATATATAGATTTTTCTGGAGAAGTGATAGAAAGATATTAGAAAAAAATAAGGAAATATTAGACTCATATAAAGAAGAATTGTTCCCTACTTCATGGAATAAGCTTTTAAAAGCTAATCAAGATATAGATTTAAATAATTTAATTTCAGATCCAGCTATTTTAGCTGAAAATCCTATAATTACAATAGTTTTAAATGATTTTGAAATAAATTCAAAAGAAGATGCTTTAAATAGAATAGCTAATAACATTTATAAATCTCAATTTCCTGCATTTGAATTAATAGTTTCACAAGAATCTTATGATCTTTTAAATGAAGATATAAAAAATAAAAATAATATTCAAAAAATACAAATAGCTAAATCTGATTCATCAAACCCCAAGTCTCAGATTAAATCTCAAATTAAGTCTCATGAATTTAAAAATATAGCTATTGACAGGGCAAAAGGAGATTATATTCTTTTTATCGATGATGATATTCTCCTTGCTCCAAAAGTTTTGCTGTATATGTTTAGAAATATTGTTGATAGTGAATATGATTTTGTTGTAAGGAATATGGAATCATTAGTTGAAGACGATATTTCTAAAGAGGATTATTCTATTAATAAATTCTCAAAAAGAGATTTAATTTATTCTAATAAAAAATATGATCAAATCATTTCAAATAAACTAATTAAAACTGATTTTTTAAAGGAAAATAGCTTTAAATTCACAGAAAAAATAGCTCATGATATTCAAAAACTCTATGAAATAGGCTCTTATGAAGAATTTAATTGGTTTTATATATTATCAACAAACAAATATCTAAAAGATCCATTTATATCTGTTTTTATTGATAATATTGATATAACTAAGAAAGACCTTAATCTTTTACTTGAATCAATCTATTTACAAAGTTTTAATTGTTTTGATATATTTATAAACTCAAAACTGAAGGATAAAATAGCTGATGAGTTTTTAAAAAATACTAATATTAACTTTATAAGAGATTCTAATTTTAAAGAAATAGCTATTTCTGAATCTAATTCTAAATATGGAATCTTTATTGATCTTCCTGTTATTTTCACTAAATCTACTTTTGAAAATTTATTTTTTAAAATGGAAGAAGAGAATATTAAAAATAATGTTAATAACTATTATGATTTTATTTCTTTACCTATATATCAATATAATTGTGTTAAAGACAATGATAAAATAAAAAAAGAAACAGAAAAAGAAATTAAAGAAGAAACAGAAAAAGAAACAGAAAAACTTGATTTCCCATGTAATCTCAATCAAAGAAAGGAAATTAGGTTCTTTTCATCTCAAGAATTAATATATTCTCATAAAAATATCGTTGTTCCTTCTAAC
>JAISIT010000275.1 GCA_031261915.1 Candidatus Methanoflexus mossambicus | reverse complement strand
AAAAATACGCTGGATGAAAATAGAAAAAATAAACAAATAAATATTAAAATCAAAAATTAAGCATTTTTTTAATTATGGTCACTAAAATTTTCTTCCAACCAGTTGATTTTGACAGTGCCCTATTTTTTCTATTTTTTCTATTTTTTCTTTTTTTTCTTTTAATCTCTTTTTTTTTGGAATGTCAATTTTTAATTGTTTAATTTATAAAGAAAAGTTTTATAATCTTTTAAACTTTAATTTAGTTAATTTATTAGTGAATTAGTGACATTAATAAATCTTGAACCAGTTGATTTTGACAGTGCCCAAAATACAAAAAAAAGTAATAAAAATTTAATCGATAAAAAAAGAGATTTTCGAAAAACAAGCATTTTAAGAGATATTTCAAAATTTCTCAAATTTCCCAAAAAAAATATTCAAAAATCAGCAAAGTATTTGACACTACCATAAAATAATATGTTTATGAAAAAGTATTTATATGTTTATGGAAAGATATTTATATGTTTATAGAAATATTTATGAAAATTTTTAAAGTCATAGGAGTGATTTTTAATGAGTAATATTAAGTTTGATGATGAAAAGTCTATATGTTGGTTGTTTCCGAAAATAATGGTTCTTCTTAGAAAAAAAATTCAAAAAAGATTAAATAGTGTTGATCTTCTTTGGGATCAATGGATTGTTTTAAGTCAAATTTATCGATTTGAAGGAACAAATCAGAAGAGTATATCCAAATCATCCTTGAAAAATGAAGCATCACTTACACGAACTATTAACTTTCTTGAAAATAATAATTTAGTTAGAAGAGAGGTTTCAAAAAAGGATAAAAGAGCATTTTTAATTTATACAACAGATCAGGGTAAAAAAATCTTTGAAGAAAGTGAAAAGCTAATGGATGAAGTTAATAATGAGATTAATGAAATTTTCAATCAAGAGGATTTAAAAGTTATGCAGTCTTTATTACTTGATTTGTTTGAAAATTTAGAATAACTTTTTATAGATCTTATAATATATTTTTTATATTAAAATATAAAAATATATGATTTATGATGTTTATAATCTCTAAATTATTAGAAAATATTATGGATTTTGATGAATTCTATGATTTAGTGCGATTCAAAAAATTAACCTTTGATAAAGTCGTTATGAAAAGTAACATTCTTTTTTCAACTTATTTGTATAATATCATGGTTAATTCATCATTTATATCCAATTTAGAATCTTTTGAGGATAAATAGATACTTATGAATAATAAATTATTAATATTGGGCAAATTAATATAAATTAGAAAAATGAAAATTTTTTTTATTTATTTATTTCTTTTTTTCCATGATTTTATTTCTATTGCATGATTTTTCTATTTTTTATCCTGGGGTCTGATTTTCATGAAAAATCCAATGATGGAAATAGATTAGTTTTATATAAATATCATGTTATTAAACTTGATTATTAAAAGTACAATTTTTAAATCTTTTATTTTTCTAAATACCAATAATAAATATAGTATTAACTAAATAAAAGATTATTTTTTTTTTTTTTTTTTTTTTTTTAAATGTCAATGTTTTTTGTCATTTTTCTAAGGTTTTTTGTTATTTTTCTATGATTCTTAATTGTATGTTTATTTTTTTAAACTCTTTAAAAATAGAAAAAATAATAAAATATTGTTGGATTGATAAAAGAGAATTTTTTTAGAAGAATTTTAAAAAAATAGCTATTTTAATTTTTTTATTTCTTGGATTGTTAGTCCAGTGGGTTTTAAAATAATATTTAATGATATATTCTGATTTTTTAGATTAATAGCGATTTGATTTATTTTTGATTTAAAATTATCTATTATTTTGTCTTTTATTTCTTTTATTTCATCTTTTGGTGTAAGTTCCTTGTTGTAATGTTCTTTTTCTGCTTTGTATGCTTTTTCTTTTTGTTATCTAAACCAGTAGGCGAGTTTTTCGTCTTGATTTTCGAAGGTTTTTAATGTTATTTTATCTGCTTCTTTAATTATATGATTCATCTTCTTAACTTCTTCAAATATAAAAAGATAATAAAGTTATACTTGGATTGATAAAAATGAATTTTTTTAGAAGATTTTTAAATAAATAGCTATTTTAATTTTTTTATTTCTTGGATTGTTAGTCCAGTAGTTTTTGAAATAATATTTAATGTCCTATTTTGATTTTTTAGATTAATATCTATTTGATTTATTTTTGATTTGAATTCTTCTTCTTTTATTTCAAGTTCTTCTTCTTTTATATTAATTGTTGGCGCTGTCAATTTTCATTTACTTTAAGTTAAATAAAAATGGCTTAAGATCGCTTAAAATTTAATTTATTTAATCTATTCATGAAATTAATATTACTTTATACCAGTTGATTTTGACAGTGCCAAATAACTCAAATAGATAGGAAACTAAGCAAAGAAAAAGAAAAGATTGTTGGTAATTAAAAAATTATTTTATTTGATATGATTAGTAATTTTTCAGAAAGATTTATATATGGTTAAAAATCATAATTATTTCTTTAATAATTTTTTAATAAAATAGTTATAATTCTAAGTATTATAAATGTTGAGATATTGTAATATCATTTTTAAAAGTAAAATGAATTTCATAAAATGAATGAAAATTTGTTTATTTATCAATTAATTTTTCAGAAAGATTTATATATGGATAAGAATCATAATTATTTTTTTAATAATTTTTTAATAAAATAGTTATTCTCTTAGGTATTATATATATAGAGATACTATAATATCATTTTTAAAAAGGTAAAAGGAATTTTATAGGTGGAATGAAATATTTAATTATTTATAATTATATTGTAACTTGTATTGTATCTTGTATCGTAAATTGTATTGTATTTTATAGTAACTTGTATAATATCTTGTTTTAAATATCATTATCAATAATCAAATTTATTAGAATATTAAGTGTTCAGAATCTTGTTTTTTTAATTTAGTATGTTAATACTTTAAATGCTTGTTTTTGTTATTTCCTTTGAGAATATGATGATATGCTTTTTATATGATAGTTAAAATATGATATGCTGTAAAATTGGCTTTATATTTCATAAAAAAGAGTAATGAAAAGGAAATAAGAAATACAATCAAAAGTTATTTTTAAAAATTTTAAAATAGCTAAATCCTAAATATGATATGTTATTTGATTGAATACTAATTTTCCAAGATTTTAATAATATTCGAAATTTAAAATATTATTTCAAATAATACTAATAATTTAAATTTTTATTAATAAATTGTAATCTTATTAATTAAATTTGATATTTATTGAAAATTCATGAAATTATAATGAAATTTTAAATTTTTGTTTTTAAATTTTTGTTTTTATTTTTAAATCATTAATAATTATTTATCAAATTATATTCAAAGTTGACATAATTGATCAAATTTAGTAATAATATATGGATAAAACGGGTTTGTATGAATAAAAATCAAATTTTAAATTTTTTCAATGTATTTTTCACTGTAATTGCTATGATAATGGTCTTTTTAATGATTTCATCTGTTTCAGCAATTACTATTTCCAATGATCCCACTGATGGAGGGATAAGAAATGCATATAACAAAATAAAATCAGAAGATAGTATTTTTTTAAAAACAGGTACTTACTTTGAGGGAAATAATACAAATCTTTTATTTAATAAAAATATTAATGTTATTGGAAACTCCAAGGATAAAATGGTTATTGATGGTCAAAATGGCAGGATATTTACTTTAATTAAATCTTATAATAACACATTTATTAATATAAGTTTTGAAAATACTGATTTTGAAAGAGAAAAAATTAGTTTTGGAGGAACAATACCATCATCCTCTGATTCCAAAGCAGATTCCAATGGAAACATTAGAAATAATTATATAACTTTAATAAACTGTGAATTTAAAGAATTTAAAGACAATTGTGCAAGTGGTTCTAATTATTATAATGATACTATTTATACTATAAATTCTTTGGAATTTAATGTGGAGGGTTCTAATTTTATTTCTAACCATGCAATTGATAATAATGTTTATTCTAATAGTGGTGCTATTTATAATTCTAATTATATTATTATAAATAATTTTTTATTTAAAAATAATGCTGAAAATAGCTCTGCTAATGTTATATATGGCAATGGTAAGGATGTAAATATAAACAACTCTAATTTTACAAATAATAATACTAATGATTGTGGTGGTGCTATTTTTAATCATGCAAACATCTTATTATCTAAAAACCTCATGAAACTTAACAAAACAAAAGATATTAATGGTGGTTTCACAATTCATACTCCTTATGAATGGAATTTAAATGTTTTAAATATTGAATACTTTGGAAATAAAACTCTCAATGGAAAAACTGGTTTTAAAATTGAATTAAATGCAACATTAACTGATGATATAAAAAATAAGATCTCCAGTCGAAATATTAGCTTTTATGTTAATTCATCTAAAACAAATGAGTCATTTGATGGTGGTGTTAAATGGAAAAATGATCTCCAAAACATTAGTGCTACACTTGATATTACACTTGATATTATAATATCTTATGGTTTAAATACTAATAATTGTAACTTTACAATTCATATTGCTTGTAACTGTCTTGATGAAGCTAAAAATTATGCTGGGCTTGATGTTAACAATAATTTAAATTTAAATAATAATTTTTCTAATTTAACTTGTTATAATGAGTTTAATAGTCTTATTTTCAATGTTCAAGGTTTATCTTGCATATCTAATAGTATAATAGCTAATATTTCAATAGCTAATATTTCAGTAGCTAATATTACATTTATTAAGTGGGATATAACACTCATTTCTATTTCTGGTGGTACTATTTATATTATGAATGCTATGGATAGTATTATGGGTTATTCTAAATTTAAATATAATTTTGCTAATTCTCATGGTGATAAGAATATAGTTTTGGGTATAAGTGCGAATGGGAAGAAATTTCATATATGTGTTTTTAATGCTAAGGTGAATAATACTACGGGAAAGCTTCAGTATTTTGTCTTTGTTTATAACTTTATATATAATAAAAAAGCAGTTTCTGGAGATGAATATAGCATATTTACAATTGATCTTCATAAAATGACTGGGAAATTAAAAAAAATCAATGATAATCTTTTAAGAGATAGAACTATTAATTTCTACTGTGATGGTAAATATATACGATCGATTGTGACTAATTCTGAAGGAATAGCTATTAAATATTACTACATAACCAAAGAATACACTCATTTTATTGTTAAATTTAGTGTTGATAGTTCATATTATAGTTCTAAGGTTTCACAACTTATTGGATCTAAAATAGTTGATTATAGTTATAGTTATAAAAACTTTAGACCAAAAAATGCTAATAAATTATATGTTCGTGAATATACTGGTAAAAATCTTGGGGAATATTTAGTTTCTTATGTTTGGATTTTAAAATTAAAAAAATATAAAAGGTTTATTTATAATATCACGACATATTTCTTTTCATGATGTTTCTGTAATATATACTTCTTAAAAATATGAATTTAATTATTAAAGTAATAATATATTATCATATAAAAAATATAATAGAATTCAAGAACTAATGATAGAAATTAAGCTTAAATAGCTAATGAATATGAATGTTGTTTTAAATACAATATAAATTGGAATATAAACACCATATAAACACCATATAAACACCATATTGTTTTTATTATTAATATTATTTTTATTATTAATATTATTTTTGAAAAATAGAATAAAATTAATAAATACTATTTATTTAATATATTTTAATAATTTTATTTTAATAAAATATTTCATATAATATTTAACTATAATATTTCATAAAATTTTCATAAAATATTTTGAAATTTATGATGATATTTAGAAAATTTTTATAAATTTTTATAAATTTACACGGAGTGATTTTTGATGAATAAGATTAAGTTTGATGATGAAAATTCTATATGCTGGTTGTTTCCGAAAATAATGGTTCTTCTTAGAAAAAAAATTCAAAAAAGGTTAAATAGTGTTGGTCTTCTTTGGGATCAGTGGATTGTTTTAAGTCAAGTTTATCGATTTGAAGGAACAAATCAGAAAAATATATCTAATACCTCTTTGAAAAATGAAGCATCACTTACAAGAACTATTAATTTTCTTGAAAATAATAATTTAGTTAAAAGAGAGAATTCAAAAAAGGATAAAAGAGAATTTTTAATTTATACAACAGATCATGGTAAAAAAATCTTTGAAGAAAGTGAAGAAATAATGGATGAAATTCAAATGGAGATTAATGAAATTTTCCATCCAAATGATTTAAAAGCTATGCAATCTTTATTAATGGAATTGTTTGAAAATTTAGAATAATTTTGGTATTGTAAAGTTGTTGACTCTTTTGGCATTTGATTATTACTTTTTTGGTATTTTTATGTTATTTTATGTATTATGGTAATTTTTTGATTTTTTTAGAAATTATTTATTTTTTCTTTTTTTTATTATCATTATAGTAATTTCAAATCGAAATATTTATATATATATATATATATATATCTTTACTTATATGTTTTTATATATTATATTTCATGTTTTTAAATGATTTTAAGGGTAGGAATATTGTTTTTAAGAATGTTTAGTCTATTTTATGCGATTTTGTAGGTTTTGGTTTAATTTTTATATTGAGTTAAATCTTTTTTGAAAATATTTCTTACAATTTAAATGATAAAATTAGAAAAAAAGTTGAAAAAAGTTGAAAAATATTGAAAAATATTGAAAAAAGTTCCACAGATCCTAAATCTTTAAGAGCCACAAGTAATGATTATTTGATTGATAATATGTTTATTTCAAACACAAGTATTAATAATATCTTAATTTTAATAATATCTTAATTTTAATAATAATATTCTAAATTATAATATATAATATATTTTAATGGTGTTTCGATGAAATTAAGATTTTTAAAGAATTTATTTAAAAAATTAAATGTTATAAAAACATCAAAATTTACATTAATTGATTTTTTAATATTGTTTATAATTATAGGAATAATCTTATTTTCAATTTATACTATTGTAAATGATGAGGAATATAATGAAAATGAAAGTAACCAATTTATTTTTGATTCTAATACAATAAATACACTTCCTACAAAATATGCCGAACTTTATCAGAAAGGAAATATTATCACAGCAACTATTGATGGATTTAATTTTGAAGGAAAGGATATGGTTGTTCAAGGAACTGTTGAATGGGTAGATACTTACAAAGGAGGGAATATTAAGATTTTATTAAATCAAAATAATACCAATAAAAGTATTCTTGCGACGTATGATTCAGATAAGGCAGATATTTATATCAAAACAGTCACATTAAGAGTAAATGGTGAAAAATACAAAAATGTAAGAGATATTGAAATAAATCCTTTTAAAGTTAGAACCTTAAAAGATTTAGTAAATAAAATACCTGATAATACAAATTACACCATATCCACAAGAGTAAGTTGTGATCGTATGGCAAATAATATATTTCAAGAATTATCTAATGTGCTCTTTCATGATTTGAGAAAAGAATCTGTCCGACCAACATTTAAAAATGCATATCTTCAATTAGCGATTATAATGGCTAATGAAGAAGATATTAATATAGCATCAAATATTTTAGGAATAGTTGATGGGATTACAGATACTGTTGTAATTAGAACTTATGATGCAAGTCAAGAGCAGATAAATGAAATAAAAAAGAATTATGATGTTGTAAGTATTACGAATGTAACATAAATTAAATGTCGTGTTATTATGAGTTTTTTTTATACTTTTGGGGCAAGTTTAGCTGTTTTTATTCAAAAATCATTTAGAAAGACAGTTTTCTTTAGTAAAATCTTTAACATCTTCACAATTATTGAAAATAATTTATTGGCAGATTTTGAATATGATTTAAATAATGATATTGCTCCTAAAAGTATTTTTATTAGGTTCTTCTTATGGTTTAAAAATAAAATAGTTCAATTTGGAAGTTTTATCACTAAAACGTTTATTAATAATGGAGTTAATACTAACCAAGATAATAATACTAATAATAATTTATTTGGTGATAATCTATTTAAAAGTAATATCATTACTAAAAATTTATTTCACCCTTTAATTTTTTTACTATTTTTTGCACTATTTTTATCTATGTCAAGTATTGGATTAAGTGTTAATTTACAATTTACATTAATTA
Organism: Candidatus Methanoflexus mossambicus; assembly: GCA_031261915.1. GTDB lineage: Archaea > Methanobacteriota > Methanobacteria > Methanobacteriales > Methanobacteriaceae > Methanoflexus > Methanoflexus mossambicus. The sequence continues at coordinate 3,628 of JAISIT010000275.1, read as the reverse complement.
TAGCATTTATTAGCTTTTTAATAGCTTGTACCATATTTTCCAATATTTTTTTTAAATTGATTTTCAAGGATTTAAGAATTTTTAACAATGCATTTAAAAGAATACTTTTTAATGTAAATTTAGTTAAAACTAAAGTTGCAAGAATTAAATCTGTAAAAATTAAAGATAGAGAAGTTAAAGATAGAGAAGTTAAAACTGTGGAAAATAAATCTTTAGAAAGTAAATCTTTAGAAAGTAAATCTTTAGGAAGTAAATCTTTAAAAAATAAATCTTTAAATTTTATTAAAATTAATGCTGATGAAGTTTATTCTATTGGGTTTTGTTTTGTATTGATAGGATTAGTATCATTTGTTTTATGTATTGCTTCAATAGGAGGAGTACCTCTTTTAAATCCATCTTTAAGATATAATTTGATTCCTATTTTTACTATGCCTGTGAATTTATTGATACCTGGTATAGGATTAATTCAATCATCGTATATTGATAGATTTAAAAACAATAAGTTAACTAAAAATCAAATAAGATTTAGATTGATATTTTTAGCAGTTATAGCTTCTGTAGTGCTTCTTATGTTAGGTTATAGAACTCCTATTGGAGCTATTTTTTTAATGACTATCATATTAGGATATTATGGAAAAATTTTTGATATCAGTGAAGTTTTAATTGGAATAATAATCATTGCTTTTGGACTTTTAGGATTTGGTTATTTTCGTTCTCTTAATGAAGAAACTATCGTCCTTGGAAATAGTGGATTAATTAATAATTTTAAAACTCGGGTTGATTTTACATTAAATGTTCTTAATCTTTTAAATAGTATTTCTGGCGATTTTGGAATAACTCATGGGAGATTGACATTAAGTGCAATTCCTGGAAGTAGTGGATATAGTACAAGGATGATAATTGGAGAATTAATTTCTTGGAGGAACTCAGTATCTATTACTCCTACAATTATTGGTCCAATGTTAGTTGATTTTGGAAAATTAGGTGTTGTAGTTGGAATGACTTTGTTAGGATTGATTTTAGGAACAATCTATAAACTTATGAAATTAACTGGAAATTATCTTTATATTTTTGTTTACAGTATAATTATAACTCATGCTGTGATAGGAATTGAAACTGGTTTAATGGAAATTAATGTTTTAATGTATTTTGTTTTAGCATTATTATTATGTTTGGCTAATTTCTTTTCTAATTTAAAATCTTAAAAAAATAATTGAATAATAAAGAATTAATTGAATAATAAAGAATTAATTGAATAATAAAGAAGTAATTGAATAATAAAGAAGTAATTAATAATTATTTAAAATATAACTCATATAATATGGGTTAATGATGATTAATATTAAAATAATCTAATGGAGAGAAAAAATATGCAAGAGGATATAGTATCTTATTCAATGGATGAATTTAATGCATTGATAATGAACTTAATTGTTTCAATGGGATATGGTGGAGGAAGAAAACAAGTAGAAATGGATTTAACTTTAAATAAAGACGAAAAAACTGTTGAAGGAATTATAAATGAGGATGTCTTAGGATTAAGAAAAATATTTTTAAAAGCTAAACATACTGAAGATAAAATTTTGATTGATGAGATAAATTCATTCACTGAGTTTGTCAACGAATCTAATGTGGAAAATGGGGTGTTTATAACAATTTCTGATTTTGAAATTCCAGTTAATGAAGAAAAAAATAGTAAAATTCGTTTGGTAAATGGAAAAGAATTACATCAGTTAATTTTTAATTTTGGAATTTAATACAGGTGATTTTTTGAAAATATGGTTAGATATGACTAATGCACCTCATGCCAGATTTTTTAAAGATATAATCGATTATTATCTAAATAATGGGGATGATTTATTAATAACAACAAGAGATTTTGGAGATTTGAACAAATTAATGGATGATTTTGGTTTTGATTATGTTTCTGTTGGAGCACATGGTGGTGCTAATTTATCTGAAAAATTAAAATGCAGTTCCCAAAGATTTGATGAACTTGTTGATATTGTTACAAGTGAAAAAATCGATGTAGCTTTAGCTAAACATTCAGTTGAACTACCTCGAATTGCATTTGGTCTTAATATGCCGAATTTATATGTGATTGATAATGAATATGCTCAAGCAGTTAATAAAATTACATTACCTTTATGTGATAGAGTAATAGCTCCAAATGTCATTGATACAGATATATTAAGTAAATATGGGCTTGATCCATCTAAATTAATAAGATATGATGGCACAAGTGAGTTAATGCATTTAAAAAATTTTAATTTTAATCCTGATGTATTTAATACTCTCAAAATAAATCTTAAATTTGATAAAAATATATTAATTAGACCAGAAGCATCTATGGCATCTTATCTTGATGTTAATCATGAAGTATCTGTTCTTTTATCAATTGTAAATACATTAAAACATCATGCAAATATTCTCTTATTGCCTCGTTTTAAAGCACAAGCATCTATTTTTAAGGATATGGATAATGTTACCCTTCTTGATCCTCCTGTTGATGTTTCAAGTATTATAAAAAGTTGTGATTTGGTTATTGGTGCTGGAGGAACTATGAATAGAGAAGCAGCTATTTTAAATACTCCCATTATTTCATGTTATCCTGGAAAAACTTTAGCAGTTGATCAATATTATATTGACAAAGGTTTAATATTTAAATCCCTAAAAGAAGATGTAATTCTTGATACTGCTTTTAAAATACTTTCAAATGATAAAAAAGAAAATAAAACTACTTTTTCAAAAGAATATTTCAATAAACGATATGATCAGTTGTTTAACTTAATCATTGACAATCTAAACAATTTAGCTAAAACAAAGAGCTAATTGTTTATAATTCTAATATTAATTTTAATTTTAATTCTAATTTTGATTTTGATTTTGATTTTAATTCTAATTTTAATTTTAATTGTAGTTCTAATTTTAATTTTAATTCTAATTTTAATTCTGATTTTAATTCTGATTTTAATTCTAATTTTAATTCTAATTTTAATTCTAATTCTAATTCTAATTTTAAGTCTAATTTTAATTTTAATTCTAATTTTGATTTTAATTTTAATTGTAGTTCTAATATTAATTTTAATATTAATTTTAATATTAATTTTAATATTAATATTCAAAAAATCTATATTATTTAAATAGTTAAAATGGAGTTTATATTATTTTAATTAACTCATATATCTTGTTTGAATAATTGAAAGAGTCAAATCTTTACACAACTATTATAATTGTTATTTTTTATTAAAATTTAATAAAATATTATTAATTTTACTTTTAAATTATAATATTAAATTATTAATTTTTTTAGATAATGATAATATTAGCACAAAACTTAAATATTTTTAAAGATAAAATATAATATGTAGTCTTTGTATATACTTTATATGTCTACAAAATTCATTAAACTGATAGTATCAAATATTTTACTGTTTATTGTTAATTTGTTTAATAAATATTTCATTATTTTTATTTATTTTTATTTATTTTTATTTATTTTTATTTATTTTTATTTATTCTTATTTATTCTTATTTATTCTTATTTATTCTTATTTATTCTTATTTATTCTTATTTATTCTTATTTATTCTTATTTATTCTTATTTATTCTTATTTATTCTTATTTA
>JAISIT010000174.1 GCA_031261915.1 Candidatus Methanoflexus mossambicus | reverse complement strand
CATTAAACCATTAAGGAATAGGTTTGTAATTCTTAAAAAAAATAATTAAAAAATAATATTTAATTAAAAAATTTCGAGGAATATGTTTAAAAAAATAGATTAAATGGAAATTCTCTATATTTTATGTTTTAATCCATAATTATGACAAAATAAATAGAAACAATATGTCATTAAATAACAAAAGTAAAAAAAGGCACTGTCAAAATCAACTGGTTGAAAGACTAATAATTCCATGGATATGTTGTTTAAATTAAATTTTAAGCTATCTTAAGGTATTTTTATTTAATTTGAACCCGTGAAAATTGACAGTGCCCCATTTGTGAATAGCTATGAAAAATTTTTAGAGTATAATTTTCATCAATATTTAACTTTTCTTTGAAAATATTATTAAAATTAATTATATGTTCTATTTTTCTTTGATCTATCTATTTTAACTGTTAAATCTGAATTTATATTTAATTTTTCAGGTAATAATCCTAAAAATAATCGTGAATCTGATTTTTATCATTATTTAATGAATAACTACCTAAAAAAGATAATCGTTAATGTTAATGGGAAAAAACAATTTTTTATAAAAATTTTGATAATTTTTTTATTAAATTGAGAGGTGTGTAATTAAAAAAAAATTTAAATATCAGTTAAAAAATATTAAATATTATGTTTAAGATTAAATTTGATAAAGATAATAAATTAAATGAAGAAAAATTATCTTTAATCTTTTTGACTAGTTTTTCCACAATTGTTGCTTTAATAATCATTTACATCAACTGCACAACAAATTTTAACACTTGGGTTGATGTTTATCAATATTTAATGTATAGTTTACAATTTACAGGAATGGACGCCGTAGATATTAAATTATTACCTGTTATTTCTCCATTAATTCCATTTTTAAATTCCATTATTTTTAGATTAGGAATTGTAAGTGAAGACAGTATTTTTGTTATTAGTGGTTTATTTTATATAATTGGTGTTTTATCATCTTATTTTTTATTTAAAATTAGATTTAAAAACTTAATAGCTACATTTGGAGCAGTTTTATTTGGTGGATTTTATATAATCTTAATAGAAACTGGAAACGGTGGATTTGATGTTCCAGGAATAGCTTTAACAATTTTAGCATTGTATTTAATTATTAACAATGGAAATATTAAGAATAATACGACTAATTATAAAAATAAGAGTAATAATAAAGATAATTATAAAAATAATGAAAATAATGAAAATAATTATAAAAATAATACTAAATATTTCTATTTAGGGTTTATTGTTTTAGGATTGGCTTTTTTAGCCAAATTTACATCATTACTAATATTTTTAGTGATTTTTATTTATTTCCTATCTAAAACTGACTTAATAGAAAATTTCAAGAAATATTTAAAGATGATGGTTTCAGGATTAATTCTTTTTGCATTAACCACCTTACCATACATCATTTATTTATTATACAACCATATTCCAATTGGATTTTTAGGTTATGCTGAAGCTATGGGTTTAGGGATTAAAAAAGAATTTACATACCAAATGTTCTATTATTTTGACAGAATTCCATTCATTATTTCATATCATCCTGATTTAAATCCCTTATCATGGACAATATCAACAATTTTCATAACTATTCTTATATTAGGAGTATTATTTGCAATTTATAAACTTTTAAATAATTTTTTATCAAATAAAAACAATAAAACAATAGAAAAAGTAAATAATAAAATAATTGATAATAATAAAAATAATAAGAATAACAAAATTTATAATGTACTTTTAATTATTTCTCCAATTTTAATGGGATTCTCATTTTTAATGAGCTATTTTTTATCTTGGAAATATAATGAACTTATATTTTTTATAGCTATTTTAATTTTTACCTTTGGATACAATAAACTCCATAAAGAAAGTAAATTCTTTAACTACAATATAACTATCATTTCTTGGTTTTTTGTTTACTTAATATTCTTCACTACAAGAATTACAAAAGTAGATAGATACTTTATTGCATTTTTACCTCCATTTATCTTTATTTGCCTATATTTCATTGATATTTTTTCAACTGAATTAAATAGCTTAGCAAATAACGTTTTAAATAAAAAAGAGTCTAATAGTAATCAAAATAAATTAAATAAATCAAACGAAGTAAATAAATCAAACAAAATAACTAAATCAAATAAAGTAAATATTAAATCAAATAAATTAATAAAACATTTAAATTTTGAAAAAATAATTCCAATTTTTATAATCTTATTATTTTTAATCTCAACAGTAAGTATTTTAAATATTAACAAACACAGCACAATCGCAGACAATGTTAAAGACGGCTCATACTGGCTAAAAGATTATGATCCAAACTATAATGATAAAGTAATTATGGCAGACAAACCATTTTATGCATTTTTTTTAGAGAAAAAGATTCTTTTATTATTTAGAGATAAACATTCCAATAATTTATCGGATAAATTAATTAATAAAAATGTTACATATTATATTTCATTTAATTCATCTTCAATTAGCAATTATAAATTAATTAAAGATTTTGGAACTGTTTATATCTTTAAAAAAATATAATAATAGAGATATAAATAATATAACTAATTATATTTCATTATAAATTATTTTACGTAATTATAAATCATTATTCAACATTATAAATAATTATTCAACATTATAAATAATTATACATCAAATTTACAATAATAAAAGAAAATAAAATAATATCCAAGGAAATACAATGAAAATAGCTATGATTGGGCAATATCCCCCACATATAGGTGGAGTAAGTAGCCACATAAACAGATTAAGTGCATCACTTGTAGAAAATAAAGATGAAGTATTCGTTATAACATATCAACATAAAAATATCAATAAAAAAGAGTTTATAGATGAAAATGGAGTTCATGTAATCACCCCATTTGGAATAAACATCGGAGGACTGCGAGCAATATTTTTTATAATCTTTGCAACAATATCATTGATTAAAACAGTTAAAAAATACAATGTTGATATTATACATGGACATTTTCTATTTCCAGCAGGTTTAGTAGCTATTTTAGGAGGTTTTTTCACAAAAAGAAAAGTATATCTAACTGCACACGGATCAGACATTTTAATACAATACAAAAAACATAAACTACTTAGACCAGTAATTAAATTCATATTAAAACACGCAGATGAAATTTTAGCAGTTAGTAATGATTTAAAAGAAGAAATAATTAAAATAAATGTCCCAAATATAGAATCTAAAACACATTTATACTTAAATACTGTAGATATTGATAAATTCAAAGAATACAACAAAAAACAAGATAAAAAATCAAATATAAACTCAAAAATAGAATCAAATATAGAATCAAATATAAAATCAAATATATTTAAAGAATTTAATATTTCAAATAATCAACCAACAATAATCTTTGTTGGAAATCTTGTAAAAGTAAAAAATCTTTTTAATCTTTTAAAAGCTAAAAAACTAATGAAAAATGATGCAAACTTATTAATTGTAGGTGATGGGCAATTATCCACAAAATTAAAAGAATTCACCTCAAAAAACAATATTAAGAATGTAATATTTACAGGAAGTAGAAATGATGTAGATAAAATACTTCCAATGATAGACCTATTAGTTCTCCCCTCAATATCCGAAAGTTTTGGTTTAGTCATTTTAGAAGCCCTTGCATGTGGAAAACCAGTAATTGGAAGTAATATCGGAGGAATAAGAGAAATAATAACTGAAGACGTAGGAATATTAATAGACCCAAATAATCCCCAAGAAATAGCCAATGCAATAGATTTAATCCTAAACAACAAAAATTTAAGAGAAAAATTCAAAAAACACGCCCGAGCAAGAGCTATTGAATTTTCTAAAGTCAAAATTCCTTACAACTTAGATTAAATTAAATTAATAATTATAGTATATCTCGTAACTTTTACAACAAATAGTTTAAACTTAAAAAAGTATTTTAATTCTTTTAAATTAAATTTAAAAGAATTTAATAAAGATTTGATAAATTATAAAATTTCATAAAAGTTACAAAAGTTCAAAGATTTACTATATGTTCATTATTTTGATACTATTTCATGACGAAAAAAACAATAGATTTTTAAAATACTCTATTTTTTAGAAATAAATGTCTGAAATAATTTTAAGATTTAAATCACACAAAAGAAGATTTAAATAACATTTGTTTTAAAAATAAGATAAATTTCCATAATTTTTTACATTTTCGACACATTAAGAAAATATTATCAAAAACTACTGAAATATAAACACTATATTTAAATAAAAGTTTTAATAAATACAATTTTATGGCATTTAATGAAAAAAAATTATCTTTAATCTTTTTAACATGTTTTTCTGTTTTGATCTTTTCAATCATTACATTTGTTAACTCTACATCCAATGTTTTAGGATCTAATCATGTAGATATTTATTTATACTTGATATATAGTTTGAAATTTGCAGGAATAAATGTAGGATACGATTATATTATACCTACTTTGTCTCCATTAATCCCTTTTTTAAATTCATTAGTTTTTAGATTAGGATTTATAAACACGACCAGCATTTTCATCATTACTGGTATTTTTTATATTATTGGGGTTTTATCATCATTTTTCCTTTTTAAACTTAGATTCAATAATTTAATTTCAACTCTTGGAGCAACACTATTTGGAGGATTTTATGTAGTGCTAACTTGGACAGGAATTGGAAGCATAGATGTTCCATCTGTAAGTCTTTGCATTTTAGGAATATATTTAATCATGGGGCAATTTAAAAATAGAATATTTTTTTATTTAGGCTTCGTAGTTTTAGCTTTAAGTTTTTTAGCCAAATTTACATCATTATTAATGATTCTTGTAGTTTTTATCTATTTTTTAACTAAACCCGAATTGAAAAATAATTTTAAAATATAGAGTTTTTCCATTTAATACTTTTTCTTAATTATTTATTAATTTAGTTTTTAATTTATGTTTTACTTTTTTTTATATTTTTTATATTATTTAAACTTTTTTTTATTTAAAATCTAATATTTTTTCTTATTTTTCAATATAATTCTTTTTAAATTTTTTATTTTGGATTTTAGTTACTTTTTGTTATTTTAATTGTTATTTAGAGAACTATTTAAGGTTTAAATTACATATATTTTATATATGTCTGTTAAAAATAGATTTAATAATTTTAGAGATAAAATTATTAAGAATGTAGATAAAATTAAGCATGAAAATTGTTTTAATATTGTTTGGGATGATTTTTTTGCTTTAGTGGATTATTCGTTTGATTGTGTTTTGAATGAAGGTGTTATGTTTGATTTTAATGATCCTGCTGTTCGTCGGATTGTTATGATGAGTGTGGAGCATGGTATTTATTCTTTGGAATTGGGTAAAAATGTTGATGTTTTGGATTTTGTGGAGTTAAATCATTTTGATGATGGTTTGGAGATTATTAAGGATTTAATGCCTTTAAAAGAAGTGTTGGATAGTGAAATATATCGTTTTGTTTTGAATAGGATTTATTTTGAGTCTAATAAAGGTCGTCCTAATTGTGATCCTGTGGTTTTGTTTAATTGTCTTGTTTTGCAGTGTTTATATGGTTATTCTGATGAGAAATTGGTAAAATGGATAAAAACTAAGCCTTTGCGTTGGTTTTTAGGGTTTCCTGAAATTTTACCTGAAAAGTCTACGATATGGAATTTTAGAGAAAAAATAATTAAAAATAATCTAATAAAAGACATTTGGAATATTCATTTAAATCAGTTAGATGATTATGGATTTAAAATAAAAAATAAGATGGTTCCTGTGGCACAAGATGCTCAATTCATCGAATCCTGCGAAGGTAATCCATCTTTGCCTCGTGGAAGTTATGCTAAGACTCGTAGATCTCGTGATGGAACTAAATCACACAAAAATGGAAGATGGTATTTCGGATATAAAATTCATATACTGATGGATTTAGAATTTCAATTAATAAGATACTTTGAAATAACTACTGCAGGAATACATGACAGCCAAATAATATTTGACATGATTAAATCAATAGTTTATTCTGATAAAGGATATATTGGTGTTAATTTTCCAGGATACTCCGCATTCATGCTAAGAAACAGTAAAGATCCCAGAACAAATGCATTTAGAAAAAAAAGAAATCGAAGAATCAGCTCTAAAAGAGCACCTGTAGAAAGACCATTTTCAAGCTTCAAACTTTGGCTCGCAAATAACGTAAAAGTAACCACAGTTAAAAGAACTAAAGTAAAACTACTAATAGCCACAATACTATTTAACATGAAACAAGTAATCACACTAAAAAAAGACAAAAATAATATTCAAAAGAATATTTCAACCGAAAATAATACTGAAATAAACTTAAATTTCTTCAACAAAATACCCCAGTTAATTGAAAAAGCAGAAAAAATAGAAAAAATAAAACTAATCAAATACAAAAGAAAAAAAAACATCACATCAAAGATATTACAAAAAAATAAGAAAAATAACCATAATGATAGGAATTTTACTACCCATAGAATGTAAAATACAAAATAAAGATATAGAAGAAGTTTTAAATCCAGAAAAAAAGACGAATAAAGAAAAAAATAAGAAAAAACCCAAAACCCAAAATTCTATTAAAAAAAAATTTAATAGAAAATTGGATTACAGTTTTTAAAGCTGATTTTTATAATATATAAAATTTACTAAAAAAAAATTAACCCACTTTAGCGAAAGCAATTCCAATTTTAATTTATATTTCATTTTAAATAATGGAAAATAAGACAAAAATATATTTTTTTATTAATTACTCAATGGAAATATTTATAATGGTTAATAATCAATTTAAAAATAGAATTTAACCTAAGAGAATTTTGATGAAAATGTCTAAAAAAATAGATTAAATGGAAATTCTCTATATTTAAAAAAAATAATTTCAGGATTATTAATTTTTTCTTTAACTATAAGTCCATATATTATATATTTACACTATTATAACATTCCTTTTGGGTTTTTAGGGTATGCAGAATCTATGGGTTTAGGAGTTAAACAGGAAATAGTTTATCAATTGTTTTACTATTTTATGAGACTTCCATATATTATTTCTCATAGACCTCATGTAAATATTTTATCTACCATAATATCAACGATATTTTTACTTTTTATTATATCTGGAATTTTAGTTACAATATACAACTTCATATCCAAAATAAAAAATGATAAAACCCAGATTAAATTAAATAAGATCAGTAATATTCCAAAAAATATTAAAATTTCTAAAAATAAGAAATTTTATACTATGGTTTGAATTTATCCATAATTCTCATATTACTTTCCTTTTTTGCAACATATTTTATTCCATGGAAGTTTAGTGAACTTTTATTTTTTATATTTATTTTAATCTTTTCTTTCTTTTTTTATAGAATAAAAGACTGTGAGAAATATATAGAAAATAATGAAAATAAAGAAAACAATGATAAAAATAATATTAAAGAGAATAATCAATTTAATTATAATATAACTCTATTCTCATGGTTTTTTATTTATTTACTCTTTTTTACAACAAGAATTACAAAAGTTGATAGATATTTCCTTGCATTTTTACCACCATTTATTTTTATCGTGTTATTTTTTATAAATTCATTCTCTGAAGAATTAAACAATTGGAAACCACAGATAATTAAAAAGATATCTTTCAAACGAATTACAATAGCTTTAAAGCATGTAAACTTTAGAAAAATAGTTCCAATTTTACTAATCATACTATTCTTAATTTCAACTGTAAATTTTTTAATCGCAGATAGACATCAACCAATTGTGGACAATGAAAAAGATACAGTCCTTTGGTTAAAAAATTATGATCCTGATTACAAATACAAAGTTTTGAGTTCAGATACTCCATTTTTTGCATTTTATCTAGAAAAAGAAGTTAATTTAAAATTTAAAACTGGAAGATCGAATGAAATAGGAGATATCCTTAAAAATAAAAATGTAACATATTACATTGCAACAAGAGAAAATGCAAACAATACAATAACAGGATATAGAATAATTAAAAATATTGGTCAAGTGTATGTTTTTAAAAACATAAGCTAAAATAGACAATTACTTTATATTTAATTGCATAATATTAACTAACTGAATGAAATACATTTTTATAATTTTAAACTATAGTGATTTGAATATTTTTTTCATTGTTTATTTTTGGAATTTATAGAAAATGTTTTATATTAGTTGTGTTAAATAGTATATTTATGAGGTTTAAAACTCCTGAAATTTTGAAAGGTG
>JAISIT010000253.1 GCA_031261915.1 Candidatus Methanoflexus mossambicus | reverse complement strand
GGCAATTACTTCCCCAATGAAAAGAAAATAATCATAATATTGGACAACTATTCTGTCCATATAGCATATTTAGTCAGATTACTCTGCAAAATACTAAATATAACATTAATATACCTTACCAGCTACTCCCCAGACTTCAATCCAATAGAACAAGTATGGAGAACAATAAAAGGAGAGCTTTACCAAAAATACATCGTAGATGAAGATTTTTTATCCAATAGGTTCACAACACTCTATTATGAGCAAATTGACAAACCCTCATTCTCCAAAAAATGGAAAAAGAAATTTATTGCAAAAAAATAAGTCATATACTATAATAGATACTTATGTAGACAAATTACAGAACATTATTAAATTTGCAATTATAATGATAAATTTAATAAAGATTAAAATATATATTATTAATGTATAATTTCTTTATGATTTTATTTCATAATTATTTAAAAATCATGACATTATTTAAACTTAATAACTAAGCCAATAAACTTAATAATAAATTTAATAAAATTTACAATCTTAATAAACTTAAAAAGTGATAAAATGAGAGTATTATTAATTCATTCTGATTATTTAAAATATGAAACGAAAAACAAGACAAATATTGCTGAAGAAATAGATGAAAATAAAAAAGAAGGATTTTTTGAAGAATCGTTAGTTGTTTTTTGTGCAGTTGAAAAAGAAGATGAAAAAAATGAAAAACAAGTTGTTAAAAATCTTGTAAAAGAAATTGAAGATGTTCAAGGCAATGTAAATGCTAAAAATATTGTTATATATCCTTATGCTCATTTATCCTCTTCTTTAAGCTCTCCAAAAATAGCTATTAAGATATTAAAGGATGTTGAACAATCTCTTATTGAAAAGGGTTTTGATGTTTTTAGAGTTCCATTTGGATGGTATAAATCATTTGAAGTTTCATGTAAAGGTCATCCATTATCAGAACTTTCAAGAACCATAAGTGGTGATAAAACAGAAGAAAAAGAATGTGGAGATGCATGTTGTGTTGAAGACGAAGTTAGTTTTGGAAAAGATCCACGTTTTATTATTCTTGATAATGACGAATTAATAGCTCCTGAAGAATATAAATACAAAAATAAAGACCTTAAAAGCTTAGTTGATTATGAATTAAAGAATACAAAACCAAGTAACAAAGAACCACCTCATGTTAGGTTAATGAAAGAAAAAGAACTCTGTGATTATGAGTTTGCATCAGATGTTGGGCATTTAAAATGGTTCCCTAAAGGAAAGCTTGTTCGTGATCTTTTAAGTGAATATGTATACAACTTAGTGGTTAAAAATGGTGCAATGCCTATAGAAACTCCTATAATGTATGATTTAGATAATGAAGCTATTAATGTTCATGCTGCAAAATTTGGAGAAAGACAATATAAAATACAAACTAAAAAAGAGCTAATGTTACGTTTTGCATGTTGTTTTGGTGCATTTAGAGTATTAGGAGAACCTTTCTTAACCTGGAAAAATTTACCTGCAAAAGTTTATGAACTTTCAACTTACAGCTTCAGATATGAAAAAAGAGGAGAAGTTATTGGTTTAAAACGTCTTAGAGGATTTACAATGCCTGATTGGCATACTGCTTGCCAAGATATGGATCAAGCATTAGAAGAATTTGAAAATCAAGTAGCTATTTGCTTACAAACTGGTGAAGATTTAAATGTAAATTATGAAATAATCTTTAGGGCTACAGAAGAGTTTTACGATGAAAATAAGCAGTGGATGCATAAAGTTGCTAAAAATATTGGAAAACCATTAATTTTAGAGCTTATTCCTGAGAGAAAACATTATTGGAATTGTAAAATGGACTTTGCAGCTATTGATGCATTAAAAAGACCTATAGAAAATCCAACTGTTCAAATAGATATTGAAAGTGGTGAAAGATTTGGAATAACCTATCTTGGAGAAAATGAAAAAGAACACCACCCTATTATCTTACACAACAGTCCAACAGGCAGTATTGAAAGAGTTATCTGTAGTTTACTTGAAAAAACAGCCATTGAAATCAATGAAAAACCACCAATGCTCCCATTATGGTTATCCCCTACACAAGTTAGAATTATTCCTATCGGAGAAAATCACCTTGAATTTTCAAAAGAATTAGTTACTAAATTTGAAAAGGAAAATATTCGTGTAGATATTGATGATAGAGACGATAGAATTGGTAAAAAAATTAGAAATGCTGGAAAAGAATGGATACCATATACAATAGTTATTGGAGACAATGAAATAAGTAATAATGCAGATAATGATGAATCCACTTCTACATTCAATGTTTCTATTAGAGAAACTAAAGAGAAAAAAGACATGACAATTAAAGAATTAGTTGATGAAATTAAAACTAAAACAGAAGGTCTTCCATTTAAAAAATTAACTTTACCAATTACATTATCTAATAGAATTAATTTTTAATAGTTTTATTTTTAATTAAATTATATAATATTACCCAATATTAAATAACTGATCATGTATTAACTACTTATTTTATATGGGTTGATAATATGAATTTAAGATTATATCAATATTTATTTTTAGAAAGAATTCGTAACAATATTATTAAATTTAGTCAAAAATTAGGTTTTGGTAGATCTTATTTTATATTCCAGACTAAAATTGCAGACAATATACAATATAAAAACATTTTTTACAAAATTAATAAATTTTATAATGAAATTGAAATTGGAAATGGGTGTAAAATCCCATTATTCTCTTCTGTTGAAATAGAAACTATAAATAAATGTAATCTAACATGTTCATTTTGTCCAACAAATAAAAATAATGATCCACGACCATTTAAACTAATGGATGAAACTTTGTTTAAAAAAATAATATTAGAACTGAAAGAATTAAATTATAATGGAAAGATAAGATTATACTCTTCCAATGAACCATTTTTAGATAAAAGAATAATTGACTTTCTTAAATTTGCAAAAATTAATCTTCCAAATGCAGAACATGCATTATTTACTAATGGAACAGTATTAACTTTAGAAAAGTTTCTTGCTTCTGTTGATTATTTGGATCGGCTCATTATTAATAATTATAATGATAATTCAAAATTAATCCCAACGGTAAAAATAATTAAAGAATATATTGATAATAATCCACAATATCAATCCAAAGTCATTATTAGATTGCGATTAGTTAATCAACAACTAACTTCCAGAGGAGGAAATTCAAAAAATGTAAAACCTTTAAAGTTAAAATCATCTTGTTACAAACCATTTGAACAAATAATTATTCGTCCAAACGGAGATTTAAGTTTATGTTGTCACGATGCATTAAATAAATCTGTAATGGGAAATATAACTGAAAATAAATTAATAAATATATGGAATAATGAAAAATACAAAAAAATTCGTTCAAAATTAAAACAAAAAAAATATGCACGAAAAAACATAGTTATATGTTCCAAATGTGATGCATAAACATAATAATATAAAAAGTTAAACAATAATATTATTACTATGTTATCCCGAATGTCACAACTTAAGAGAATTATATGAATTATTTTTATATTTATAAAATTTTTATAAATTATTAAACAAATGATTAACTGCATGAAATCTTATTATTTTTACTTTTATTTATTAAAATAATACTATCTCTGATAATTTATTGTTTATTTAAATGTTTAAACATGAGTTAAAAAACGAAGTTTTCTTTATTCGATATGTTTTACACATTTAAATTAATAGTTTAAATAAATTTCAACATGATTAATTATTAATCATTTTAAGTAAAAATACTGATATTAATAGCTTTATTTTTTAAAACTAGTATATTTAAAGATATTATAAATAGTTTTAATAAATTTAATAACTTTATTTTTCCTAGAAAAAATACAAATTTTATTTTCTGTGACATACCATTGAAAATAACAAAATTTATAAAAAAAATAATTAAAATACTAAAAATATTAATTAAAAATTAAATTTATTAATTCATGAATTCAATAATTTCAATCCAAAAATAAAATTAAATAAAATTTTAAAAAATTAATTTTAAAAAAATAAATAATTATAATATATTAACCACTTGGAGAAAATATGAGTGTTGATTATATAGAACATCCATTTATAAAGGAAAATAAAGCTGAAAAAAGGTTATATCAGCAAATTTTAGCTGCAGATGTTTTAAATAAAGGAAACACAATGATTGTTGCTCCTACGGCATTAGGAAAAACACTTGTAGCTATTTTAGTTGCTGCTGAAAGATTAGAAAAACTAAAAAATTCTAAAATTCTTATTTTAGCTCCAAGTAAACCTTTAACTATTCAACATGAAGAATCATTTAATGAATTTTTAAACGTTCCAGCATGTTCAATTACTGGATCGGTTAAAGTCAACGAGCGAGAAAAACGATGGAATGAAAGTCGAATCATTTGTGCTACTCCTCAGACTGTTGAATCCGATTTATTAAATGGAAGATATTCTCTTGATGATATCTCACTCATAGTTTTTGATGAAGCACACCATAGTGTTGGATCTTATTCTTATGTCTATCTTGCAAGTCGTTATGTTCAAGAAGGAAAATTTCCACTTATTTTAGGTTTAACTGCTTCTCCAGGTTCCGATAAAGAAAAAATCCAAAGTATTTGTAATAATTTGTTTATTGAACATATTATTGTTAAAACTGAGGATGATAATGATGTGAAACCTTATTTTAATCCTGTTGAAATTGATTGGATAAAAGTTAAAATGAGTAGTGAACTTGAAAAAATTAAAGAAGTTCTGGATAAATCACTGAAACCTCGCCTTAAAGGGCTTAAAAATATGAATATAATTAAAAGCATAACCGTAGGTAAAGGAGACATCTTAAAAGCAAAAGGAAGAGTTCAAAATAGAATTGCTCGAAGTGTAGATCCTCCTAAAGAATGTTATAATGCTATTTCAATTATTACTTCAGTTATAAACATCCAACATGCACTTGATTTACTTGAAACCCAAGGAATACACACTTTACATAAATATATGATGAGTTTGAAGACAAAAAGAACTAAAGCCGCTAAAGGACTTATGCAAGACCCTAACTTTTCAAAGGCAATGTTTTTAACTCAAAGAGCCCATAAACATGGCTGGGAACATCCAAAACTTAACAAATTAATTAAAATTTTAGAAAAAGAATTAAACATAATCAATAATAATAATAATAATAATAATAATAATAATAATAATAATAATGGAAATGAATATGGGAGTAATAATGAGAATAATGATAATAAGAATGAGAAAGAATATGAGAATAATAATAAATCCTCCAATGGAATAGAAAATGATAAAAAAACAAAAATAATGATTTTTACACATTATAGAGATACATTGGATATTATAAATGAAAAATGTCAAGAAATTGGAATAAAATCTGTTGGTTTTTATGGTCAGGCAGCTAAAGATGGGAAAAAAGGATTAAAACAAAAGGAACAAAAAGAAATTATTAAAGCATTTAAAAAAGGAATATACGATGTTTTAATCTCAACAAGTGTAGCTGAAGAAGGAATAGATATTCCTGCAGTTGATTTAGTTATACTTTATGAACCTGTGCCATCAGAGGTTCGGATGATACAAAGAAAGGGAAGAACTGGACGAAAATCTGTTGGAAAAATGATGGGACTTATAACAGAAAAAACAAGAGATGAAGCATATTACTATGCAAGTCAACATAAAGAAAGAAGAATGAAATCCTATTTAAATGCTGAAGATTTTAAAGACATAAATTTAAAACCTTTTGAAAAGGTTGAAATGAAATCTAAAGGAGTTAAAACTAATACATTATTTGATCATATAAATAAAGAATTTGAAGAGAATGATAAGAATAAGTTAGAAAATAAAAGAATTGTAGTGTATGCAGATACCCGAGAAGGAAATTCTAATGTATTGAAAGCATTAGACAATTTAAAAGTAGATATACACCTGCAAAAAATGACGGTTGCAGATTATCAAGTAAGTGAAGAAGTAGCTATTGAAAGAAAGACAGCAAATGATTTTGTAAATTCAATAATAGACAAACGACTATATAAACAAGCAAGAAGAATGAGAGAAGAATTTAAAAAACCTGTGATAATTCTTGAAGGAGATGATTTTTATGGAGGATTCTTATCTCCCGAAGCTATTAGAGGTTCAATTGCTTCAATAGCTATTGATTTTGGAATATCAATGATTCCAACAAGAAATTCTGAAGATACCGCAGCAATGATAAGAAGAATAGCTATTAGAGAACAAGAAGACAAAAAAGTAGATATTTCAATTAGAACCGAGAAAAAACCTACAAATACTTGGGAACAACAACAATTTGTTATAGAATCCCTTCCAAATATCGGACCAATAAATGCAAAAAAGCTTTTAGAACATTTCAGCACCATTAAAAATATTATCAATGCCCAAGAAAAAGAACTTCAAGAAGTTGAAGGAATTGGCAAAAAAATGTCTGAAAATATTGTTAAACTTATAGAAAGTGAATATAAAAAATTTAAAAAAGAAAATAAGAATAAAAAATTATTATAATGCTTAAATACATAATATTAATATTTAATTACTTAAAATTTAAAATAATTAGCCATAATATAAATAAAATTTTAAATGATTTAATTTGTAAATACTATCTTTTCTTTTCTTTAAATATTTTAATAAAAAAAGTTAAATAGATTTTTAAACAAAAATATAATCAATAAATATTATGTTGGTGTGTGAAAATGAATTATTGGACTAAATTAAGTGTTGAATATGCATCTCAAAAATCTTATTTAGATGATCTTTTTAGAGTTTATCCAACTATTCCTGAAGGAATTAGAGAAATAAATGAAGATGTATGGAAAAATATCAAAATAGCTTTCAAATTTAGAGATAATGAAAAATTAATTCGAGAATTGCTAAAATTAGATTTATTTCCAATAAAAGATTCTTATATTGCATTTTTAAGAAGATTTCCAGAAGCTATTTCATTAAATCCTAAAACTATTAATCGTATTGCTGGCAGATTATATGAAATGGGATTAGATGACATTTATAATAAATCAACAACCCCTAAAGAAACTAATCGCCAAATGGGTCCAAAATTTAGAGAATGGATTGATAAAAAATTTTTAGGCGTTGAATTACTTGAAACTGATGAGTTTTTAAATACAAAAGACAATGCAATACTGAAAGGGTCTGATTCTAAACTTACTTCATTTGCAAATGAACATTTAAACTATTCTGCAGATAAAGGACTCGATTTTATTGGAAAATTCAATGAAAAATATGTTGTTGGTGAAGCAAAATTTTTAACAGATTTTGGTGGGCATCAAAATGCTCAATTTAGAGATGCTACTGCATTACTTGAAGATAAACAAGTAAATGCAATTAGAATAGCTATACTTGATGGAGTATTATACATTAAAGGCGAAAATAAAATGTATAAATACCTAGAAAATCATCCAAATCAGATCATATTAAGTAGTTTAGTTTTAAGAGAATATTTATACAGCATTTAATAATATCTAACATTTAATAAATTTAATATTTTTTTTAAGCAGTTATTAATTTGTCATATATCTGTAATCGTGTTATTTTTGTGATAAAATGTATTTAAATTATTCTAAGAAAAAATCAGACTTTGAAATTTTAAATGAAGAATCAAAAAGTTTCTCATCTATTTATAATGGCATTAATACTGATTTAGATAACATATTAATTCATGGCGAAAACTTTGAAGTTTTAAAAAGTTTGATAAATGATGTCAATTTAAAACAAAAAGTTAATTTAATTTATATTGATCCTCCTTTTTCCACTAATAATATTTTTAAAATAAGTTCTCAAAGAGCTAATTCGATTAGTTCTTCCAATAATGATGAAATAGCATATAAAGATACTTTAAAAGGATCAGAATTTATAGAGTTTTTAAGAGAGAGATTAATTCTTTTAAACGAAATATTAGCTGATACTGGTTCTATTTATTTACATATTGATTATAAAATAGGACATTATGTTAAAGTAATGATGGACGAAATCTTTGGAATAGAAAATTTTAGAGGAGACATTGCAAGAGTAAAATGTAATCCAAAAAATTTTAAAAGAAAATCTTACGGAAATATGAAAGATTTAATATTATTTTACACAAAAACAGATAATTATGTCTGGAATGAACCTCGTGTTCCGTTATCCGAGGATGAAGTAAAAAAATTATGTGGAAAAGTTGATGGTAATGGTCAAAGATATACTACAGTTCCATTACATGCTCCAGGTGAAACAAAAAACGGGGCAACTGGGGAAAAATGGAAAGGAATGTACCCCCCAAAAGGAAGACATTGGAGATCCAGTCCTGAAGAACTTGATAAACTAGAAGAAAATGGTTTAATTGAATGGTCTAAAAACGGTGTCCCCCGTAAAAAGATATATGCTGAAGAAAAAATTCGTAAAGGTAAACTTTTACAAGATATATGGACTTTTAAAGATCCTCAAAAACCATTATATCCCACAGAAAAAAATAATGAACTATTGGAACAAATAATAAAAACTTCTTCAAATCCAAATGATTTAGTTTTAGACTGTTTTTGTGGATCAGGAACTACTTTAATTTCAGCACAAAAGTTAAATAGGCGTTGGATTGGAATAGATGAATCTGAAAAAGCTATTGAAGTTACTAAATCAAGGTTTTCTAATATCCAAACAACTCTTTTTAATGACAAAGTAGATTATAAATTTTATGACTTAAAAAGTATAACTTAATCTTTTTATTTATTACTCAATATTCCGTTTATTTATTAGAAAAATATTTGTTTTATATTAACTTTAATAATATTAATAATCGCAAGTTTAATAATTATAATTTTAAGAATACTCACCCATAATTAAAGGAATAGATTAAAAATGAAAAAAATGATTATTGATGAAAGAGGAAAGAAATATATTGTAAATAATGAAGATTTCCACAGCGATTTAGGAATAGTTAAAAAAGAAGATATTATCAATTCTAAAGTGGGAGATACTTTAATAACTCATTTGGATAAAAAATTTAAGGTTATGAAACCTAATGTTAATGATTATATTGATTTAATGAAAAGAAACTGTTCAATATTGGTTTTAAAAGATATAGGAACTGTAATATCCCATACTGGTATTGGTGAAGGTTCTAAAGTTTTAGATTCTGGAACTGGAGCTGGAGCTATTGCACTTCATTTTTCTAATGTTGTAGGTAAATCAGGAGAAGTTATAAGTTATGAAATTCGTGAAGATTTTGCAAAAATAGCTAAAGAAAATATAGACAATTTTTTTAATGGAAACAATAATGTGACTATAAAAAATCAAGACATTAAAGAAGGATTTGATGAAAAAGATCTTGATTTAATCTTTTTAGATTTGCCGAAACCTTATGAAATAATGGAAAATTGTTACGACAGTTTAAATCTTGGAGGTTGGTTAGTTATTTATGCTCCATATATAAATACAGTTGAAACTTCATATAAAATAGCTAAAAAACTTGATTTTAATAATGTTTCAATTATAGAAACTTTACAAAGAGAAATAGAAGTAAGAACTCAGGGAACAAGACCAAAAACACGAATGGTTGGTCATACTGGTT
The DNA here is from genome assembly GCA_031261915.1 of Candidatus Methanoflexus mossambicus. Classification (GTDB taxonomy): domain Archaea; phylum Methanobacteriota; class Methanobacteria; order Methanobacteriales; family Methanobacteriaceae; genus Methanoflexus; species Methanoflexus mossambicus. Next base: position 203 of record JAISIT010000253.1, on the reverse strand, counting down.
ATTTATTATTTGCAAGGAAACTTTAAAATAAAAAAAATAGTAAATTTATTAAAATAAAAAAAGATAAAAATGAATAAATAATATTATAGGTTATTACCAAACTTTTTTCAAAACATTTAAATAGTATTTTTTGCATAATTATTGTCTATGATTAATAAATACAATGTTGAAATTAAAGATCATTTGAAAAAATGGGAACTTGA
>JAISIT010000245.1 GCA_031261915.1 Candidatus Methanoflexus mossambicus | reverse complement strand
ATTATTAAAATTAAAATTAAAATCATTATTAAAATTAAAATTAAAATCATTATTAAAATTAAAATTAAAATCATTATTAAAATTAAAATTAAAATCATTGCAAAAATTAGAATTAAAGATATTAAATACAATATAAATATTAAAAATAATAAAATAAATATTAAGTGATATGAATGGAAATCGATGCAAATGATTCTAATGGATTAAAAAAAGAAAATAAAAGTATTCCATCTTTAATGGAAGGAGTATTGAAAGATCCTAAGGCAAGAAAATATGCAATTATCTTTGCTGGACTTGCAACATTCTTATCTGCTTTTACAACTACGGCAGTTACTGTTGCAATACCTACAATAGCTAAGCTCTTTGAAATGGATGCTGTATTTCAAAATTGGATAGCTACTATATTTTTACTTGCTGTAGCTATTTTTTCTGTTCCTTTTGGAAAGTTGTCTGGAAAATTTGGACTTAAAAAATTCTTATGTCTTGGAATGATTACTATTGGAATTGGCTGTGCTGGAGGAGCTTTAGCTTGGAATGCTGAAACACTTTTAGTTTTTAGAGCTATTCAAGGAATCGGTTCTGCAATGCTTAGTGTGTCTTCTATGGCTTTGGTTGCTCAAGCTATTCCTCTACAAGAACGTGGAAAAGCTTTAGGAATGAATATCTCTGCTGTTTATATTGGACTTACAATTGGACCTGTTTTTGGTGGTTTTATAACTCAAAATGCTGGAGGAATTATTCCAGGAATAGCTGGTTGGCAATGGATATTTTTAATTGTTATCCCATTTTTAATACTTAATTTAATAATCGGATTTTTAAAAGTTCCTAATGAATGGAAAATGGGAGAAAATGATAAATTTGATTATATTGGAACTTTACTATATGCAATAGGAATTGTATTTGGAATTTATGGATTTACTACAATAAACACTCTCAGTGGTTTGATATTGACTATAATGGGAGTTATTATTTTAATTGGATTTGCAATATATGAATTAAGATTAAATACTCCTGTTTTTGAAGTAAAATTGTTTAAAAATATGAAATTCACCTCTGCAACATTAGCAGCATTAATTTCTTATCTTGCAACATTCGTTGTAACCTATATCATCACATATCACCTACAATACATTAAAGGAATGGACCCACAGACTTCTGGAATTGTTTTAATTGTAACATCTGGACTTATGGCGATTGTAGCTCCACTTTCTGGTAGATTATCAGATAAAATAGATCCTCAAAAGCTTTCAGCCCTTGGAATGTTTTTAGTTGCAATATCTTTATTTATGCTTTCATTTTTAGATGCTTCAACACCATTGTATTTTACTGTAATAGCTATGGCAATAGAAGGTATTGGAATAGGTCTTTTCACCACACCAAACACAAATGCAATTATGGGGTCCATTGAAAGAAAATACACTTCAATTGCATCTGCAACTGTAGCAACAGCTCGTGTTATTGGCCAAACTCTATCTCTTGGAATTTTAACAATAATTTTTGCTGTTATTATGGGTTCTTCTAAAATAATTCCTGCAGTTTATCCTCAATTGATTTTAAGTTCAAAAATAGCTTTTATAATCTCAACAATTTTATGTGTAATAGCTATTGCTCTTTCATTTGTAGGCATAAAATCAACAAAAAGAGCAAAATAACGTTTAATAAAAAAATAACCGTTGAAAATTAATTTATAAATAAAATAATTGATTAAATATAATTAATTAACTATAATTAATTAAATATGATTGGTTGAAAAATAAAAAAATAAAAATTAATTCATAATAATATAATGGTGAAAGAGATGTTAATATGAATGAAGAAATTAAAGAAATAATAGAAAAAATTAAACTTAATGAAGATGAAATTAACGAGATTACAGAATATAATCGTGATATTTTAAATTTTTTAAACAATAATGATAAGTTATATTTAAAAAATGATAAAATCATTGCAAAAGAGGAATATGTTGAAGTTTTATTTGAATTAATTAGTGTTCCTAACTGGACTGATGATGCAGATATTTTTCATAAAGTACATGTGATGTTGGGAGTTATAAATCAAGAAAAAGATAATAAAAGATATTAAAAATTTAAAAATTAAAATATTAAGTAATTTAAATAGTTTTTTAATCAAACTTAGGAACTTCAGTTTTCGTTTTCTAAAAAAGTTTGTATTTAAAATTAAAATGTTAAGTATTTTAGATAGTTTTTTGATCAAACTTTTTTCTAAAAAGTTTGTATTTAAATTTAAAAAGTGATAAAAATGAATTATATTATTGAAACTAAGGATTTAGTAAAAGAATATGATGATTTTCGGGCTGTAGATAAAATTAATCTAAAAATTCCACGAAATTCTGTTTTTGGAGTTCTTGGACCTAATGGTGCTGGAAAAAGCACTCTTATATCTATGCTTTCAACAATCATCCCTCCAACAAGTGGAAAAGCTATTGTAAATGGTTTTGATGTAAAAAAAGAAGCAAATAAAGTTAGAGAATCTATTGGAATTGTTTTTCAAACCAGGGCTTTAGATACAATTTTAACTGGTCGTGAACATCTTGAAATGCATGCAGCTCTTTATGGAGTTCCAAAAGATATTAGACAAGAGCGAATTGATGATGTCATAGAATTAATAGCTCTTGGAGATAAAATCGACGAATATGTGAAAAATTATTCTGGAGGGATGATGAGAAAGTTAGAAATAGGAAGAGGACTTATTCATCACCCTAAATTATTATTTTTAGATGAACCAACCCTTGGTCTTGATATTCGAACTCGAGAAAATATTTGGAAATATATTGAAGACTTAAAGCATAACATTGATATTACAATTCTTCTTACAACTCATTATCTTGAAGAAGCAGATAATCTATGTGATGAAATAGCTATTATCAACCAAGGACATATTATTAAAACTGGAAGTCCTAAGGATTTAAAATCTGAATTAAAATCAGATATAATCACAGTAAACACTCCAGAGGCATATAAATTTATTGATATTCTTAAAGGATACGACTTTATTCAAGATTCTTTTAGAAAAAATAATGAAATAAAATTATCTGTTGAAAAAGGAGAAAATTTAATCCCTGAAGTTATTAAAATAGCTGAAAAAAATGATATAAAAATTCAATCTGTTGAAGTGACTCATCCATCACTTGAAGATGTTTTTATTAAATATACTGGACGAAAAATAAGTTAAATGTGAAAAAAATAAATAATAATCTAAAAAGATAAATGAAAAATAAATGAAAAAATGAAAAATAAATAATAGATAAAATAAGAAAATGATTTAAAGGTGAAAAAATGAGTGAACTTGAAGGAATATATACTATTTGGTTAAGAGAAGCAAAAAGATATGTCCGTTACAAATCAAGAATTGTGACAGCTATTTTTACCCCTCTTCTTTGGCTTTTAATATTCGGTGTTGGTCTTGGAAGTGCTATGCGATTTAGCGGAACAATGGGAAGCTATGAAACATTTATTTACCCAGGAATAATAGCTCAAACAATTCTTTTTACCTGTGTAATGGCTGGTGTTGGAATTATAATTGATAAAGAATATGGATTTTTAAAAGAAGTTATGGTTGCTCCACTTTCAAGAGCATCAATAATCTTTGGAAAAGCACTTGGAATAAGCACTGGAGCCATTATTCAAGCTATTATCCTTTTAGTTCTTTCATTTATTGTGGGAGTTAAAATGACACCATTAATATTTATTGAAAGCTTAATTTTATGTTGTATAATAGCTGTTGGATTATCTGGACTTGGATTATTAGTTGCATCATTTATGGATAGTATGGAAGGATTTAATTTAGTTATGAGTTTTGTAATTATGCCTGTTTTCCTTTTAAGTGGAGCATTATTCCCTGTAAGTGGACTCCCTGACTGGTTAAACTTCATTGTTTATTTAGATCCATTAACCTATGGTGTTGATGGTTTAAGAGGAATTATCCTTGGAAATTCTGTTTTACCAATAGAAGTAAATATTTTAGTTATGATTGTATTTGCAATTGTTGTTGTTGGTCTTTCTGCATTAATATTCACTAAAAAAGAGCAAAACCTCATGTAAATTTTTATCATTAAAAAAAATAAAAAATAAAAAAATAAAAAAACTCTAAATTTAAAAAAAACTCTAAAAAGAAGATAAAAATTAAATTTAAAAAATAAAAAGAATAATAAAAATTTAAAGAATAAAAATTTAAAAAGATATTAAGTAACAGAATCCAAAGAATATTGAGATAATAAAATAACTATTTTATTTATCTTATCTTTAGTCAAAATAACTTCTCCATTTGAAATCATACTTAATAATTCATTTTTAAATAGATCTTGATCATTTAATGGATAATTGAAAAGAATAATATTTTTATTTACAAAAGCTACAAATGGATTAGCTGAAAAAATATTTAAACCATTATCATTTAAAAAGTTAACTAAATTTTCAGTTGATTTAATAGCTTTAAACTTTATTTTAGAATTAGAATCAAACTTAATTTCTCCAAGATTATTAAAAGCGAATTTAGTTTGTTTTTCATCTTTAAGAGTGTTTATATTATTATTTATATCATTATTATTATTTATATTCTTATTATTTATATCATTATTTTTATTTTCAAAATTAATTGAAGAAAACTCATTAGAAATATTATTTCCCATATTAATTCCTTTAATATCTTTTTTAGAATCCTTAGAATAATTTTGAGTTAAAATAGTAAATATTCCCGTAGGACCAACAACCACATGATTTATAATTCCATTATTTTTAGGAACTTTAACATGAAAAAGAATATGAAATTCATCTGAAAGATTTAAGAGCATTTCTCGAACTACATGCCCCCTAAAATTATTTTTATCTTGTTTTTTATTTAAATGAATACCACAATAAAAAATTATTATTCCAATAAGCAAAATAATAATACTATAATGCCTTAAAGTCAAAAGAATATCTAAAAATCCAATAAGAGCAATAATTAAACCAAAAATAATTAAAAAATCATGAAAATAATTTCGAGAATTTTTAATATTATTTGATTCTATATTAATTCTTTTAGAGTTATCAATATTTTCCTTAATATCTTCATTATTCTCATTATTAAAATTATCAAAATTATCAATATTCTCAATAGCATTAAAACTATTTTCTTCATCATTGATACTTATTTTATTATCCAAATTATCTATTTGATTTTTTAATTCTTTAAAATTATTATTAGAATTATTAAAATTATTAGAATCATTATTAGAATTATTAAAATTATTAAAATTATTAGAATTATTATAATTAAAATTTTTGGTGTTTTTAGTGTTTAGATCCCGAAAAAAATTTGATTTTTCATTTATTCCATAAGCATTATTTAAATCTTTAGAAAATTGATTTTTAATATATCCCCTTAATTCTTTTTCATTATCTATTGAATCTAAAACATTATCAAAATTATCATCTAAACTATTATCCAATGTATTACCTAAATTATCATCTAAGTCTTTGTTTAAACCATTATCTAAACTACCATCTACATCATTGTTTAAATCATTATCTAAACTACCATAATCAATATTATCAAAATCATTATCCTCAAAATCATTATCCTCATAATGTTTAATATCCTTTTCAAAATTATCAGTTAAATCATTATTAGAAATAGTATCGGAATAAGAAATAATATCTGAAATAGCTTCTGAATTACTTTTAGTATATTGAATATCCTGATGGTCAATAATATCCTCCTGATAAATTACATTTCTTTCACGATTTAACTTAGAATCAACATATTTTAAATTTCCATCACACCCAGAACATTGATATTGTTTAATATCTTTATTTTTATCCAATAAATATTTTAAACCACAATTATCACATTTAACTAAATCAACATCTTTATGGGAAGAAACATGAGAAAAAGAAGATAATGTTACATTTTCAGCATTTTCTGATGATTCATCTTTTATATTACCTGCACATGTAGTGCATTCAAAATAATCTGGAGATTCTAAATCCTCAATTTGATATTTAGCTCCACAATTTTCACAAACTACTACTTTCATATCATCATCAAAAATTATTATAAAAACTATTTATAAAAACTTTATAAATTATAGTTTATATTGAGAATATTATTAAAAAAAATAAAATTATAAAAAATAAAATATTATGATAAAAGTAATATTAAAATAAACCCTTAAAAATTATTATATCAAATTATTTAATTAAAAAAAGAATTAAATTAATATTATATTATTATTTAAAATACTTAAAGTTTTTGATAAAAAAACACTTCTGTCAACTTAAGAAAAAACTTATCAAAATTTTTATCAAAAAATTGTTTTTTATTCATTTAAAACTTAACAATATTCATTTTTTATAAAAAAATTAAATCTACAAATCCTTAAGTTGACAGCATTGGTATTTTTTAAAAAATCATTTATTTGAAAGTTCCTATTTCAAGCAAAAAATAAGAGATTTTCTTTATTTAACAGAAATTAAGTTAAAAAATCGGAAATTTTCTTTAATCAATGAAATTGATTTAGAAAACGAAGTTTTCTTTATTTTCATTTTTACATTATTATTTATCGTTTTTAAAAAATTTATAATTATTTAACTAATTAAAATCAATTTCATAATATTCTTATCAAATCATGAATATTATTCAAAAAAATCAAAAGAGCCAAGATCTTCACATAATCACTTTTTCTATTTCTGTTTCTAGATCTTTTCCTGCAAATACAATAGCTATTTTGATTACTTTTCTATTTAAAAATTTGTTTTCATACTTTTTTAAGTTTATTTGACTTAGTGCTTCATTTATCATTGTATCAAATGATTTTATTGGTTTTGTTTCTTTACTTTTACCTTCACCTTTCACGGTTTTCATTTTTGAAAACTTAAATTCTGCTATTGCAATGAAATCTGGTGTTTCAAGATACATATCCATTAATCCAGTGTTAGTTTGTGTTTCTGCTTCTCCTTTAAATCCTAATCCATTTAACCATGCTAAATAAATTGATTGGTAGTAATATTCGTGGTCTAAATGTATTCTTGCAGGAATATTCGTTAAAAAATACTTCATATACATTTTAAAAGTATCATTATCATAATTCCCAATAGCTTCAATAATTTTAGGTTTTAAATTATCTAAATCCATCTTCTCTTCATTTAAATCAATCAAATAATCAAGAATTGAATTCTCAACCTCATAATTCGGGGTCTGCAAAGTATAATATATCTGATTATTAATAATTTCCTTTTTACAGATACTCAAATAACCAGTTTGAAACATAAAAGAAATAGGATCAATATCTTCAAAATCAAACTTATTAAAAATAGATTTTTTAACTTTAACAGGATTTAACACAGACTCATAATCATCCGAATTTTTTAATACTCCAATTAATGATTTAGGAGTCGCATTATTAAACCAATAATTATCAAACTCCCCATAAGCAAACAAATTAAGAGTAGAATACGGAGAATAAATCTTTGTTTTACCATCCCAAGTATAACCATCATACCAATAATTAATATCCTCAATCAAATCCTCTTTGCTTTTATCTAATTTAATAGCTAAATCTTCAATATGATCATCAAAACTATCAATTAATTCCTTATGAGTGTAACCACAAATATCTGAAAAATTATCATCCAATGTTAAATCCGTAGGACTATTAAAATCAGAAAAAAGAGAAATATTAGTAAACTTAGAAACACCAGTAATAAATAAAAACTCAATATAAGCATCTAAATCCTTCAAAACACTATAAAAACTCCTCATACTCACCTGATTATCTTCTAAAACCTTAATATTTCCAATATTATTCAATATAGGTTTATCATATTCATCAATAAGTATAACCACTTTTTTATTCTCTTTTTCACTTATTTTCCTAATTAATTCTTTAAATTTATAAGGTATACCTTTTCTTTTAAGAATTATTTCATTCTCATCTGCTAAATCATCAAGCATATCATTTAAACTATTTTTTAATTCATCATCATTTTTAAATTCTCCAGTAGAAAAATTTATTTTAACAACAGGAAATGTTTTATCCCAATTCCAGTTATTTTCAGCATACAATCCTTTAAATATCTTTTTATTTCCTTTAAACAGTTCTTCCATAGTACTTATAAGTAATGACTTTCCAAATCGCCGTGGTCGAGATAAAAAGTATTTTTTTCCAGGGGCTATTAATTTAAGTATATGTTCTGTCTTATCTACATAAATGTAGTCATTTTCAATTATTGTCTTAAATGTTTCAATTGATAAAGGTAAATTCTTTTTTATTTCTTTCATAATAATCACTTAATATTTTGATTTGTTATCATTTTAGAGTTTATTATCATTTTAAAGTATTGCTTTTTTTTATTTTGTTTTAAATATATTGCTTAATTAACATGAAGAATAAAAAAAACTAATTGCATTAATGCTTTTTAATTTGTTTTTGATTATTTAAAAATATTTTTATTTTTTATTTTTTATTTTACTTTTTCTATTTCTGTTTCTAGATCTTTTCCTGCAAATACAATAGCTATTTTGATTACTTTTCTATTTAAAAATTTGTTTTCATACTTTTTTAAGTTTATTTGACTTAATGCTTCATTTATCATAGTCCCAAATGATTTTATTGGTTTCATTTCTTTGTTTTTACCTTTTTCTTTACTTTTTCCTTTTCTTTGCACTGTTTTCATTGTTGAAAACTTAAATTCTGCTATTGCAATGAAATCTGGTGTTTCAAGATACATATCCATTAATCCTGTATTGGTTTGTGCTTC
>JAISIT010000214.1 GCA_031261915.1 Candidatus Methanoflexus mossambicus | reverse complement strand
AAATTATTAAAATTAAAATTATTAAAATTAAAATTATTAAAATTAAAATTATTAAAATTAAAATTATTAAAATTAAAATTATTAAAATTAAAGAAATTTAAAATATTATTATTAAAAGTATTAAAAATATTAAAAGTATTAAATGCATTATAAATATTATTAAAAATAAAAATAATATTAAAATTATTATTATTATTATTATTATTATAAATAAAAATAAAAAAAATATAAATAATAGAAATTATTTCATTAAATATCTCTTAATCAAAGAAATTAAAGTCTTTAAGATAGCTAATGAATGCATTTAAGTATCCATCAGTAATCACATGCCAATTAAATCCTAAATGATACAATAATTCTGTTGTATAATCATTAACTCCACCAATAGGTATTTCTTCGGAATTTAATTCTGATATTATTCCTGAAATTTTAATAGCATTTGATTCATCTTCCATTGTTTTTAAAAGAGAATTATTGAAATCATTTATAGATTCTCCTTTTGTAAAAAGACCTAAATCATTCATTACTTTGATAACATCACCTAATTTAATAGTATGATTGTTATATGGGTGGAATATTAAATATTGATCTGGAGTTTTAGATAAAAGAATTATTGCTTTAGCTGTGCTATCTATAGGTGAAAATTCAACTGGATCATTGAAAGATTTGAATGGAGCACTACCAATAATAACAAAAGACTTTAAAGTATTTATAAACGAATTGGTGTTGAAATTAATCTGGAATTCACTATCTTCATCTCTTGCCATTAAATTTCCAACCCTCATTATTTTAGCATTGATTTTTTTATCATATATCGCATTTAAAACTATTTCTTCAGATTTAAATTTACTATTTATATATTTATTTTCCAAATTTTGACCTATGAAAAACATACTTTCATCAAATTTAGTATTTACTGGGGGAATATTATCTTTACTAAAACCTGCAATACTTACAGTAGATATGTGGATTAACTTAGAACCTTTTTCTTTACAGAATTCAACACAGTTAAATGCACCACCAATATTTACATCTTCAATTTCACTTCCAGAAGCAAAATGTTTTACATTTGCTGCAGCATTAATTACTGTGTCAATAGGATAATCTAAACATTTATTGAAGTCATCTATATTTGTAACATCTCCTTCTACAAGTTGAATTCTATTTCCAAATAAGTTTTCATAATTATCATCAAAATAATAGAATAATAACATTTTTAATCTATTTTCAATTGAAGACTGTCTTCCTTTACGAAGCAAACAATAGATATCTCCAGTTTCATTTTCTAAAAAGTCATGTAAAATATGAATTCCTAAAAATCCAGTGCTACCAGTCAATAAAACATTTCCTAAATCATTTAATGAATTTTTATCAAAATTATCAATATCCGGAATTTCCAATATTTCATCGAATTTATGGCGACTTAAATCTTTTTTAAGATTATAACTATCATTATCCCCAGTTTTAAGATTTTTATTTTCATACTTTTCTTCAAATTTTGAATTATCATTTAGATCTTCATTTAGATCTTCAATATTATTAAAATCATTATTATTGTTTTTGATAGCATTTTTTATATCCAAAGCCATAGCTATTTTTTGAGGAGTTTCATATTTAAATACATCATCATAAGAAATATTGTATCCTTTTTTAACTCCTTCTACAACAATTTTAGTTGCAAGTAATGAAGTCCCTCCAAGTGAAAAGAAACTATCCAAAATACTGATATTTTCTAAATCAAGGACATGTTTAAATATCTCTAAAAAGTCTTTTTCTATATCATTTGAAGGTTCAATAGTTGAATTAGAACTATTTTTATTATCACTTGAATTATTTAAATCATTAATTCCAACTTCAGGAAGAGATTTTGTATCTATTTTTCCATTAGGTGTTTTTGGGAATTCATCTAATTGAATAAATACTGTTGGAACCATATAAGGAGTTAAAGATTTACTTAAATTATTTTTTAAATTATTAACATTAATATCTTTATCTGATGTGAAATAAGCACATAAATGTTCTTGAGATTTAATAGATTTAACCAAGACAACTGAAGATTTAATACCATCATATTGATTTATTTTACTTTCAATTTCACCTATTTCTATTCTAAGTCCTCTAAGCTTTATTTGATTATCAATACGACCCAAAATAGAATATTCTCCATTTTTCTCTAATTTAGAAAAATCACCAGTTTTATAATAAGTAATACCATCAATATCAATGAACTTTTCAGCATTTAAATCATCTCTATTTAAATAACCTTTTGAAACTCCACAACCACCAACAGCTAACTCACCTACAAATCCTGGAGGCAATGGATTATTATCAATATCTAAAATAAGTTCTTTAACATTGAAAAGAGGTTTGCCAATAGTTATAATCTCATCATCGTCTTGAATTATCTTAGCATTAGAAGCTATTGTAATCTCAGTAGGACCATACATATTACAAACTTCAGCATCACTATATTTTCGTATTTCTTCATGTAATTTAAGCGAATATGCTTCTCCACCAACTAAAATAAGTTTACATTTACTTACAGCATTTTGAATTCCATCAAATTCTAAATATTGCATTAATCTTGCTGGAGTTATACAAAATCCATCTATTTTCTCTTTTTCAAATACTTCACTTAATTTTAATGGATCTTTAGATGCTTCATCTCCTGCAAAAACAAGAGTTACTCCATTACAAAGTGTAGCTAAGAAATCTTGAAGAGAAGGATCAAATGCAACAGTTATAATTGATAAATATCTATTTACATTATGTTTCATCTTATATGCAAAATTATTTTTAATATCTGGATAAATATAATTGGTTATTCCTCTATGAGTTATCATAACACCTTTAGGTTTTCCAGTAGATCCAGAAGTATAAATTATATAAGCTAAATCATCACCAACAATATTTAAATTAGGATTTGAATCATTATCTGAAGATAAAAGATCAGAAATCAACAATTTATTGTTAACATCAATTTTATCATATAAATCATTATTTGTAATCATGAATTTAGCTTCACTATCTTCAATAACATATTTTATACGATCTTCAGGATATTCAAAATCAACAGGAATGTAAACTGCACCAGATTTAATTATTCCCAAAAGTGTAGCTATTAAATCACTATTACGGTTTAACATAACAACGATTCTATCTCCAAGAGATATTCCAGATTTAATTAAACTATTAGCTATTTTATTTGCTTTTTTATTTAAATCATCATAAGTAAATTTTCCATCTTCAGCTATTAATGCACAATCAGATTTAGATTTTTCTACCTGGTTTTCAAATACTTTATCCAATGCTTGTATTTCAATTGGCTTTATTTCATTATCCATTGGTTTTATTTCACCATCAACTGGTTTTATTTTATCAATTTTATTATAATTCACTTTATCAATATCATTAGAAACATTAGAGCGAATATCAAATGAATTATCTTCAAAATCCCATGAATTTAAAAGAGATATATCTTTAATTTTAACATTATCTATATTATCTTTATTCACATTATCTATATTATCTTTATTCACATTATCATTAGTATTAATATTATTTTGACTTACAATGAAATATAAAATAGATTTTATACTTTTTAAAATATTTAAAATCAAATCATCACTATACATTTCATCATTATACTCTGAAGAAATTATGAAATCATCACCAGACTCTGAAACACTGATAGATAACTTAGATTTAGTTGTATCTGTATTGAAAAATTCAAAGGAAGTTTTAACACCATCAAATTTAATATCATCTAAGATTTGTCCTTGATATGAAAAAATTAACTCAGGTTTTATGTCAAATTCACCCATAAGATTAGTTAAGGAGTAAGAATTGTATTTTATTAAATCAAAATAGCTATTCTTTATATTTTTAAGATACTCTTCAATGGATAAATCACTATTAAGTTTAAAGAATAATGGAACAGTTTTAACCATCATTGCAAAAGTATTAAGATAATTTAAATCATCACGACCATTAAATAATGTAAAAACTAATATATCTTTATTATAAAGGAATTTACTTAATGAAATTACAGTAGCAGATAAAAATAGATTATTTAAACTAATATTATTCTTTTTAGAATATTTATCAATTGAATCATTTTGAATTAAAAGAGATTTTACAACTACATTTCCTTTTTCTTCATCACCATTTAAATCTGGAGAAATAACAATCTCACCATCAAAAGATTTAAATTTATCATTGAAATACTCTTCTGCTTTTAAATAAATAGGACTATTTTTGAATTCATCTTCTTTAATAGCTAAATCAAATCCATTTTTAGCTTCAGGACTTAATGGTTTATTTTCATAAGCATTTTTAATATCATTAAAGAATAAATTTAAAGAATAACCATCACAGATTATATGATGGAAATCACCAAGTAAAACAATATTATTATTATTATTATTATTATTATTACTATTATTATTACTATTATTATTACTATTATTATTACTATTATTATTACTATTATTACTATTACTATTAGTATTACTATTAGTATTATTATTACTATTAGTATTATTATTACTATTAGTATTATTATTACTATTATCATATATTTTAAATCTAAATAAATCATTATTAAGAAGTTTAAATGGTTTTACAAAATCTTTTTTAACCTTAGAATCAACTTTTCCTTCAACTACAGGTATGTCAATATTATTAATCGCAACATCAATATTTTCATCAAGAATTTGATAAATTTCACCATTTTCTTCAATTAATTTAACCAATATGTATGGATGATTAGCAATAGCTTTAAGAATTGATTCTTTTAACTTAAAAACATCAATATTTTCATCAAAAGTAAATGCAAATGGCAAATTATAAACCAACTTATCAGGATGTTTCAAATAATCAATATACAATCCAAATTGATTAGATGTCAAAGGATAACGATTTAAAGCATTATCTTTATCATCCAGAACATTAATATTCTCATCAACATCTATCTTCTCAATATTAAGATTATTCCTATCATCAACAGCTATCTTCTCAATATTTAAATCTTTTAATTCTATAATCTCATTTGAAATATTTTTTATACTTTCTAATTCCATTATATCTGTTACATTAAACTCAACATTGAATTTTTCAGATATTTTCATGATTAAATTAAGAATAGAAAGTGAAGTGAATCCTATTGATAAAATATTACTATTTATACCAAAATTATCAATATTAATAATCTCTTTAACAATATTAAACAATTCTTCTTCAATTTTATTACTTGGTTTTTCTTCAAGAATACTTGAATCAAGAGAATCAATAGTATCTGGATTTGGCAACTCTTTTAAATCTATTTTTCCATTTGGAGTCATTGCAAACTCATCTAAAGAAATAAAATAAGTTGGAATCATGTATGGAACTAAATTTTTCTTTAATTTCTCTTTTAAGCCATCAATATCCTTAAAATTCGGTTCATCAGTTGTGAAATAAGCAGATAAAAATTCATTTCCTTTAATATTTTTAACAACTACAACAGAAGTTTTTATACCTGGATAATTATTTATTAAAGTTTCAATTTCTCCAATTTCAATTCTAAGTCCCCGTAATTTAATTTGATGATCTATACGCCCTTTAATAATATAATCTCCATCAAATTCTGGATTTATATCTTTAACAGCTAAATCACCAGTTTTATAATATCTAATTCCATTAATTGTGACAAATTGTTCTTTTGTTAATTCTTCACGGTTTAAATAACCATTTGATACACCTAAACCTCCAACATATAGCTCACCCATAACTCCAGGAGGTAATGGATTTCCATCAATGTCCATAACTTCCTCAACAACATTAAATAATGGTTTACCCACAGTAATATGCTCACTATCCACAATTGTTGTGTTAGATGAAATTGTAATCTCTGTTGGACCATACACATTATATATTTCAGCATTTGTATATTTTTTAAGAGTTTTATGTAATTTTAAAGGATAATTTTCACCAGCAACAACTAAATTGTTACAATACTTCAAAATATCTTTAAAATAGTCAAATTCTAAGTATTGAGAAATTCTTGAAGGTGTGAAACTAAGAGCATCTGATTTTGTTTGTTTAAATAAATTCACCATTGATTTTGGAGTTTTAGATTCATCATCATTTGCAAAAACAAATGTTGAACCATTCATTAAAACACTAAACATTTCATGAATAAACAAGTCAAATGCAACTGTTGTTACAGATAATAATTTATTAGAATTGTTTTTTAATGAATATGCGAAAATATTTTTTTCATTAGGAGTGACATAATTAGATATGTTTTTATGAGTAATCATTACTCCTTTTGGCTTTCCAGTAGAACCAGAAGTATAAATTATATATGCCAAGCTATTTGGAGTTAAAACTTCATTTTTATCAAAATTATCATTAAACTTATCCCCAGTATTATCATCAGAAGTGATATTATGACCATTATCATGATTACTCTCATCATAATCAAGATAATTTAATTTAGGTGTTGAATCATTACTTTCAACCAACAAATCATAAATATCTATTTTATTTGGCAAATCAAAATCTTTAATGACATTAGTAATTATAAATTTAGCTTGACTATCTTCAAATACATGTTTTATCCTATCTTCAGGGTAATCAGGATCTATAGGTATAAATGTTGAACCAGTTTTCAATATTGCTAAAATAGTAGCTATTAAATTACTATCACGATGTAGCATAAACATTATTTTATCATTTTCTTTAACACCTTTATTTATAAGTGCATTAGCTATCCTATTTGCTTTTTTATTAAGACCTTCATAAGTAAATTCAATATTATCAGAAATTAAAGCTATTTTATCTTTATTTTCATTAACAGAATTTTCAAAAATCTTATTTATGAAATTTTCAGGAAGTTCTTCAGGAACAAACTCATCAATACAATCACAAATAGCTATGTCGTTAATAAGATTGTTTTGATTATTATATCCATTAATAAATTTATCAATAATAGTTTTAAAGGAATTTAAGAAAGTATCAATAAATTCAGAAGAATAAAAATCTTTATAATATCCAATATTAATTTTAAAAGAATCATTATCATCAAATATGTTAAAAGCAAATTTAAATTTAGCATTATCTAAATTTAATGGTTCAAATGAAATATTTTCATATTCATTGTCAATATCTCCTTGATAAGCATATAAAATATCAGGTTTTATGTTAAAATCACGAACAATATTAGATATCGGATAAAAATCATATTTAAGTGCATTTAAATAGCTATTATTAATTTTTAAAATATAATCTTTTATACTGAGTTTACTATCAGTATGTAAAATTAATGCAAAGGTTTTAACCATCATAGCTATTGTATTTGCATATTTAGGATTATTTCTATTAGCAGAAATAGTTGCAAATAATGTATCATGATTAAATGTAAATTTATTCATAGTTAAATTAAATACAGATAAAAATAAAGTATTTGGACTGATATTTAATTCATTTGCCAAATTTAAAATCTTTTCTTTAGAAATAAAAAGATTTTTATATGCTTCTATATGTGAATTATTTAATTCTTCATTAATTTCATTTGAAGATATTTTTATATTTGGATAAGTTAACTCACTAACTCCATCAAAAAACTCCAATTTATTATTGAAAAAGTCTTCACCTTCTTTAAATCTTTTAGATTTTTTAAATTCAATTTCTTCAATAGCTAAATCATAACCATTATAAAATTCTTCTTTAATATAGTTTTTATGATCATAATAACAATTAATTAAATCATCAAAGAAAATATTAGATGAAAAACCATCAAAAATAAGATGAGAAAAATCAGTTAATAAATATACATATTTTTCATCATTATAAATCTTAAAACGATATAAATTTTCATTAAATATATCAAATGGTTTCACAAAAGACTTTTTAATATCTTCTGTTAAATTACCATTAACTATTTCAATATTGGAAATATTTTCAAAGTTTTTTTGATAAATTTCACCTTTTTCTTTTATAAAACGAGTATTTAAATATGGATGAAGATTTATTGTATCAATTATTGCTGATTTTAATTTATCAACATCAACATCTTTGTTAAAACTAACTATAAATGGAATATTATATAATGTGCTGTTAGGATTTTCTAATAACTCATAAAAAATACCCAATTGATTTTCAGTTAAAGGATACAGTTTATTTTTAAAATCATGACTATTTTCCTTGGTCTTAAGCTTTTCAGATCCTAGAACATCATCATCAATTTTATCAACAGAACTCTTATCAACAGAATTATTATCAATACCCTCTTTCGTATCAACAGAATTTTTATCAAATATATTGCCAAAATCTTCATTTGATTGTGATTCAATCATATTTGCCATATTTTCAATTGTAGTATCTTTTAATATATCAGATAAATTTAAATCAACATTAAACTCCTCTGAAACATTAGTAAGCAACTGAATAATTGATAAAGATGTAAAACCAACGGATAAAAGATTTGTAGTAACTCCAAAAGTATCATGCCCAATAATTTTAGAAGCTATTTCTTGTAATTTCTCTTCAATGATATTTCTAGAACCAACAATCTTATCAACTAAAAAATCTTCAATATCTGGAACTGGTAACTCTTTAGAATTGATTTTACCACTTGGTAACTTAGGAAATTCATCAATTATAACAAAAAATGGTGGAACCATATATTCTGGTAATTTTTTACTTATTTCATCTTTTAAAGATAATTTAAAATTTGTTAAATCAAGATTACTTAAAATTAAATCATCATTTAAATTATTAATTAAACTATCATCATTGAAATTATTAATTAAACTATCATTATTTGAATCATTTGATAAAATAAATTCATCTTTAAGTTTATTAAAATTATCAAGTTCAATATATGCAGTTAAATAATCATTATTATCAATTTTATTGACTTTTAC
Source organism: Candidatus Methanoflexus mossambicus (assembly GCA_031261915.1). Taxonomy (GTDB): domain Archaea; phylum Methanobacteriota; class Methanobacteria; order Methanobacteriales; family Methanobacteriaceae; genus Methanoflexus; species Methanoflexus mossambicus. The sequence goes on along the minus strand of JAISIT010000214.1, from coordinate 5,686 downwards.
AAAAGAACGTTTGATAAATTCATTATCCTCAATAACAGATTCTATTTCTTCTGTTTCAATACGTTGCCCTCTAAGTTTAAGTTGATTATCAATTCTACCAACAATTTTATAATTTCCATTAAAATCAACTGTTGCTAAATCTCCAGATTTGAAAAATCTACAATTATCAATTGTAATAAATTTTTCATTAGTTAAATCATCTAATTTCCAATATCCACGACCAACACCATAACCTCCAATTAAAAGTTCTCCTGTTGCACCATTTGGAAGGAAATTACCATCAAGATCAGCTATTTTTTCAACAACATTATACATTGGTTTTCCAATAATTATTTCATTTTCTAAAATTTTAGAATTACATGAAATTGTTGTTTCTGTAGGTCCATAGGAATTATAAACTTCTAAATTAGGATATTTTTTTAACTGCTCAAATAAAGTTGGATAAAATGCTTCACCACCTACAATAACAGATTGAATATTCTTTAAAACATAATCAAAATCATCAAGATTTAAATATTGAAGTAAAATAGAAGGTGTGACTGTAAATGATTTGAAATTAGTTTTTTTATAAAGTTTAATTAATTCTAAAGGATTTTTTGCTTGATTATCATCAGCTAAAATTAAAGTTAATCCATTAAAAAGTGATGTGAATATTTCTTGATAAAATGGGTCAAAAGAAACCGTAGTTGTGGCTAACATTCTTGAAGCATTTTTAATAGCCATAACTTCTATATTTTCAGATGAAGGATAAACAAAATTAGCTATTGAACCATGTGTTACCATAACACCTTTTGGATTTCCTGTTGAACCAGAGGTATAAATCATATATATTAAATTATTCTCATCTATTTTTCCAACAAGTTCATTTATTTCCAAATCAAGCAAATTAAAGTCAAAATTATCAGTATCATAAAAAATATCATGAAAATTATCTTTAATTTTAATAATATCATTTATATTCAAAGTATTATCATCCTGAGTATTATCAGAAATTATGAATTTAGCTTCACTATTTGAAATTATGTAATCAATTCTTTCTTTAGGATAATTAGGATCAACAGGTATAAAACAAGCTCCAGATTTAATTGAAGCTAATATTGTAGCTATTAAATTACTATCTCTTTTTAAAGATATTACAATCCTATCCCCATGTTTTATTCCTTTATCAAGCAAATTTTTAGCAATAATATTTGATTTTTTATTTAATTCATCATAAGTAAAATCTCCATCATTAGCTATTAAAGCTAGATCATTTAAGTGAGATTTAAGTTGTTTTTTAAATAATTCATTAGGTAAAAGACCACCAAAGTCTTTAAGAACAAAATCAACTTTTTTAGGAACTATTGAAATATTTTTAATTAAATTATCTTTATTTTCAATAAAACTATTTAAAATAGTGTTAATTGAATCAATAAAAGATTTTATAAACTTTTGAGAATATAAAGAAGAATCATATTTTAAATCCATTATAAAAGATTTATTTTCTTTATAAATATCTAAAGAAATAGGAAATTTAGCTAAATCCGAATTTATCTCTTTAACTAAAACATTAAGATTTGAATTATTATTATTATTATTACTATTATTACTATTATTGCTATTATTATTATTACTATTATTACTATTATTACTATTACTATTATTACTATTACTATTATTACTATTACTATTATTACTATTACTATTATTACTATTACTATTATTACTATTATTACTATTACTATCATCAAGAATATTATCAAAATCTGATTTAATAACATCAACTTGATATGCATAAGAAATCTCTGGTTTAATCTTAAATTCATTAACAATATCAAATAAAGAGTAATTTTGTGAATTTAATAATTTAGAAAACTCATTTTTAATATTTAAAAGATAATTTTCAACACTTAATGAACTATCAGTATTTAGAATAAGGGGTAAAGTTTTAACCATCATTCCAACAGTATTTTGATATTTAACATTTTCACGATTGTTAGATATTGTTGCAATCATTGCACTTTTATCATAAGTAAATTTATTTATTGTTAAATTAAATGCTGCTAAAAATAAGATATTTGGAGAAATATTTAATCCAGTTGAAAAGTTTTCAATTAAATCTTGAGAAATATTCAATGATTCTGACTTTTCAATACCCTTAAAGTCATTAACATCACTAATATCATCAACATTATCAACATCATTAGACATTATATCCTTTGGAATAGATGATTGTCCTTCAAAATAATCTAATTTCTCCTTGAAATACTTATAAGAATTTTCATAAATAGCAGAATTTTTATTATCTAACTCATCTAAAGAAAAATCATAAGCTGTGAATGTTTCTTCATCAATATCTTTACCATCATAAGAATTAATTAAGTCATTAACAAATAAACTCATAGAATAACCATCAAAGATTATATGGTGAAAATCTACAAGTAAAGAAGTGGTTTTATCACCAATATAAATAGCAAAACGATACAAAGGTTCATTGAATAAATCAAAAGACTTAATAAAAGAATTATTAACAGATTCATCATATTCTTGATTAAAAATAGCTATTTCAACATCATTGTCATTAGACTTTTGATAAACTCTGCCATCTTGGATTACAAGACGAGTATTTAAGTAAGAATGTGCTTTAATCACATTTTTAATAGCTTTTTTTAATTTTTCAACATCAATATTATTGTGATTATCAATATTAAATTGAATTAATCCAACAGTATTATAAATCGTAGAATTAGGATTTTCTAAAGTATCAAAATATACTCCAAGCTGATTATCAGTGAGAGGATAAAAATCACGACTTTCATGCTTTTTAAAAACGGTTTTAATTGAATTTTCAATTATTGAAACTATTGAACTTATTTTATCATCATTCATAATGTTTGTAAAGCTTATTTCAACAGAATATTTATTAAAAATTTCGGATATTAATTGAATTACTGAAAGTGAAGTAAAACCAATAGAAAAAAGATTTGAATTTATTCCAAAGTTATCATGCCCTAATATCTTAGAACAAATAGAAAATAATTCTTTTTCTAATTTTGTTTTAGGTTTTATAATATCATCTAAGATATCTTCAGATTTAAACTCTGGTAAAGCATTAATATCTAATTTTCCATTTGGAGAAATAGGAAATTTGTCTAAAACCATGTAAACTGAAGGCACCATATATTTAGGTAAAAATTTAGCTATTTCATTTTTTAAACTTAATTTAAAATCAGAGATATTAGAAATATTAGAAATATCCGAAGAATTAAAAGAATTAAAATAATCATTACCATTAGAATTTAAAGTCAAATAAGCTACTAAATTATCAACACCATTGATAGCTTTAAGTACAACTACAGCATCATCAACATATTTATTTTCTTTAATAATTGATGAAATCTCTTCTGGCTCTAATCTTTGACCATTAAATTTTATTTGATTATCTTTTCTTCCACGAATAATATATTCATTATTGGAAGTTTTAAAAGCTAAATCACCTGTTTTAAAAAATGGAATACTGTTAATTTTTATAAATTTTTCCTTTGTTAAATCATCAGAATTTAAATAACCTTTAGCTATTCCTGCACCACCAACCCACAATTCTCCTTCAGCACCATCTTCAACAATTTCTCCATCAGCCACCATTACCAATTCCACAACATTATTTAATGGTAATCCAACACTAATATCATTAAAATCATTATTATTTAAAAAATCATCATTTAAGAGCTTAATATTTGTAGCAGAACTTTCAGAAGAACCATAAAAATTATAAATATTAGCTTGAGTTAAATTTTTAAGATTTAAAAATAAATCTTTAGGGAGTTTTTCACCAGCAAAATATAATGATTTGAAATCTTTAATTGAATCTTTAAACTCTTTAATTTTTAATAATTGAATAAAATGTGATGGAGTGATAAATAAAAAATTTGCATCGGTTTTATTTAATAAATTAATTAAAGAATATGGATTTTTAGCTTCATCATCATTTGCAAAAATCATTTTTCGACCATTAAGAAGAGTAGTGAAAAGATTTGAAATAAAAATAAGAAAAGATACACTTGCAAATGAAACACAATTTAAATCATCTTCAATTAGATTTACTATATGTGGATTTTTAGAAGTATTTTTACAATGATTAACAATATTTGAATGAGAAGAAAGAACACCTTTAGGTTTGCCTGTTGTTCCAGAAGTATATAAAATATATAAAATATCATTAGGATTGAGAACCATCTTTTCAAGTTGTTTATCTAATTTTAAAGATATTTCATTGAAAAAAACTTCATCATCAATACTTTTATCATCAATAGAGTTACCATTAAGATATTTATCATCAAAATACTCATTAATTATGTTTTGTTTATTAATAATCTCCTCAAGAGTTAAAATATTATTTAAATCAATACTCTCATCAAAATCCTCAAAATCCTCAAAATCACTTAAAGAATCAAAAATAATGAATTTAGCATCACTATCATCCATTATATATTTTACACGATTTTTAGGATAATGTGGATCCATTGGAATAAAACAAGCTCCTGTTTTAATAATTCCAAAAATAATAGCTATTAGATCAACATGACGAGATAATTTAAAAAGAATTTTATCTCCTTTAACAACCCCTTTACTTAATAAATTAAGAGCAATAATATTCGATTTATTATTTAAATCATTGAAAGTTAAATTAATAAAATCTGAAGATTTAAAATCTGTGCCCTCAATAGCTATTTTATTTGGATTTTCATTTACTTGTTTTAAAAAAAGATCCAAAACTGTTTGATTATTATCTAAATTCAATAATTTTAAATCTAAATCTAAATTCATGTCAAAATCAACATTTTCCATATTTTTCATAATATCCTTAAATCCTATATTAACAATGAAATTATTTTAACTCATTATGGTTCTATTAAAAATAAAATTACTAATAAACAATATTATTAAAATTATTAAAAATAAAAATATTAAAAATATTAAAAATAAAAATATTTGAGTATTAAAATTTATTTTTAAATAAATCTAATAACATAATTAAAATAAAAATTATTTAGTTTTTTTGAATAAAAAATAAATATTAATTAACTGTAATAGATCTACCAAGACTTCTAGGCATATCTGGGTCTAAATTTTTAAAAACACAAATATAATAAGACAATAGCTGTAAAGGAACAACATAAACAAGAGGTGCGAAGAGTTCACCAATAGTTTTATCCATGAGAATAACATCTTGATATTCTAAGTCATCTAAATCCTCTTCTTCACTTACAATAGCTATTACATCTGCTCCTCTTGATTGAACTTCCTCCATATTGTTCATAGTTCCATCATAACTTGGTCCTTTAGGAGCTATAACCACAACAGGAACATTATCCTCAATTAATGCAAGTGGACCATGCTTTAATTCACCAGAAGCATATCCTTCAGCAGCAATATGTGTGATTTCTTTTAATTTCAAAGCACCTTCAAGTGCAGTAGGATAAGATAAGCCCCGAGCTAAAAAGAAAAAGTTTTTAGCATATTTATATTTTAAAGAAAGTTCTTTAATCTCATTTTCTTTTTTTAAAAAATTATCAATAACTTCTGGAATATCGTATAATGAATTTAGGATTTTATCAGAAATAATAATATCATTTTTCATATATTTTGCTAAATATGCTGCAAAAATATAAATAGCTACTAATTGACTCATATAAGACTTTGTAGC
>JAISIT010000186.1 GCA_031261915.1 Candidatus Methanoflexus mossambicus | reverse complement strand
AATAAAGAACTTTTAAGAAAAAATCAAAAAAATATTCCTAGAGCCCCAAAAAATGACATAAAAATACCAAAAAAAGTAATACTCAACTCAAAGAGCCAAGAACTTTACAGTACCAAAATCACCACCAAAAATAGTTTTACCCTCTTTTTCGTGCTCCACTGCCATAGAATATAATATCCAATTTTGAGGACTTCTTGTATCATCCTTTTTTTTAGTATCATCCTTTATTTTATATTCTTCGATTTGATCATTATCGGGAATATCTGGAAAATTACTTTGATATGGTGGTTGGATTTTATTTACATCAATCTCTAATCTAATATTTTTTGCTAATGCAAGTTCAATAATGTTTCTTGCATAATCTCTTAACAAAATATGTTCATAAACAATTTCTTTATTAAATATAGTTTCATATACATATTCAGCTAATTCTTGTAATGCATCATGGTCTAAGGTAAATAAAGAACATCCATAAGCAACAGCATATAATCTTTCATAAATATATGGATCGTTTACACCTTCAAATTTTTTCAATAATTCCAATAAAATATCAATTTTATCTTTTAAAAGATTAATTAAAGATTTTGTTGCATTATCTCTTAAATTTCGAGTAGTAGTTGCTAAAAACCATGAAATCATTATTGATAATAATCTAATTGATTCATTTGAATAGAATGAATGGTCTTTGGATAAACCAATTTCAATTACTTGTTCTAAATGAGTAATTTCTGAAATATCTATATACCTATATCGTGGTGAATTGAAATAAATAAATTTTATCCAAAAAGAGTCTCTATCTCCTAATTCTTGATTAAATAACCATTCATGGGTTTTATCTGCATTAAGTATATGATTTTCAATTGGAGATAATATTATTAATAATTCTAAAAAATTATTGATATTATCATTTTTAAAAATATACTTTTCTATATAATTAAAAATGTTTTCATTAATAGAAGAGCATTTTCTCCATTTTAAACTTGAAATAAATGCATTAACAAATTTATATTTATATTTATTTATTAATTCATCAGGAATTAAATCAAAAAATTCAATATCATAGTTTTCAGGTATATAAATAAAAAGCATTTCAATTAATTCTGGACTTGGATCTTTTGAAATAAATTTATATAACTTACCCTTAATGGAAAATTCAAATTTTAAGTCAGTAACATCTGAAAGTAAATTATATATCGTGAGATAATCGTTTAATCTTTGAAAAGTTATATCTACATTGTCTTTTTTATCAGCTGTTTTACGCTTTATTAAAATCCCTTCATCTATTAAATAAGTTAAAAATTCAGGCTTATGAATATCATATTCATTTAATGTCTTATTAACTAATTTCAATGTTCTTTCAAGATTTAAATCAACCTCATCATTTTCTAATTTGCAATTAATAATAATATTTAATATCTTTTTAATTAAATTGATTTCTTTGATTTCTTTAGTAAAATCTAATTTTTTTGCTAATTTTTCGTTTAAAGAATCAATATAACTATTTATAATTTTTGTTATCCCTTGCATTCCATCAGGAATTGTATTTCGATCTTCATTATTTAAAGTTTCACAAAATAACTTTAAAAAAAGAGAATTATTAAATTCGGGTTTTAACAGTGGAGTATTAGGAATTTGAATTTTATAATGATTAAAAAATTGTTTTTGTGCATCAAATAAATTATCTTGAAATCCAGTATGCTCTTTTATAGTAAATTTATCCTTAAAATTGTTTTCTAAATCATCTAAATATCCGTCCCTAATAGATATGGCACAAGATAACCATTTTCTTTTTGAAATTTTATTAATAAAACCAATATTATTCTGTTCATTCCAGACTTTTAATCCTTTACCCTCATTTATCGCATCTATTAATATTAATACTCTTGATTTATTAATTTGTGCTTTACATTCAAGAACATCTAAAAATTCATCAAAATTACATTTATTTTGAAGTCCTAATTCATTTATGATTGTAGTTTCAATATTTCGTTCAATACTAAATTGATGACCCATTAAAAATATTGTATATTCATTATTATTGTTTCTTTTTTCTGCCACATTTCCAAATAAAAAAGATTTTCCTACACCTGCTTCCCCAGTTATTAATAAAAAAGGATTATTAGTTAAATTGATATTGTCAATTAAAAACTTTTTTAATTTATCAATAATATTTTCTAATTGAAAATGATAACGGTTAAACGATTGAGAATTTTTTGGATCAATAGTTTCATCGGATTCAATAAACTTTGAAACACAATTATTTATTTGATTTATTTTGTATGTTATCTTTTCTAATATTTCATTTATATTTTCTAAATTTAAATCATCCATTTCATTAAAAGGATAATTATGAATTACATTTATTAATTCAATTAAATTATCTTTAAGATTTTTAATTATTTCTTCTTTTAATCTAATTAAATCTTCAGAATTTTGTTTATTCTTTAATTCTTTAGAAATTTCATCAACAGAATAATTTAAATTTGATATATTATCATTTAAATCAATGATAAATTTTTCAAATTTCCCATTTTTAACAAAATAATTCTTGAAATAATTATTACGAGCAATAACATTAAAAAAAGGGATTAATTTAGAACCTACTTTAAAATTAGGAGTATATTTATCTCCTAAATTTAATAGTGAATTTTCAATATGTTCATTAAACCATTCATCAGAAAATTCTGTTTCATTAAACCAAAAATAACGAAATCCTTCATAATTAAGATTTTGAAGTCTTTCAATTAAATTACTACTCCACCAAAATTCAAAATCAACATCCATACCTTTTTCTTTAGCTAAATTTTTCCAGTTTTCCTTTTTTTTCTTTGATTTATCAAAAGCAGTCTCAATGTTCTCATCTTTAGTTTTAGATCGATCTGATGGATCTAAAGGAATTGCAATAATTATTTTTTTAAGTGAACTATGATTATCTAATGCGGTTTTAATGGATTTTTCTACTTGACCCCATTCATTTGAACTTAAAGAATTTGTAAAATATTTAGCTTGCCAACCTATTAAATCTCCATTATCTAATTCCCAAAAACACTCTAAGCCAGCATCAGGATTTCCTTTTCTAACAAAATTAAGTTTATTAGGAATATTTTCCTTTCTGGCTAATTGACATATAAATTCTTCAAATCCATTTCTTACATCACCATTTACAGGTCTAATATTATTCCAATTAATATCCCAATTAACCATGAAAGAACACCATAAAACCAATACTTAATATTATAAAAAAAATTTTTAATAAGAAAAAGTTATGAAAATTATAAAATTTTATTACACATTTTTAAAAAAAAATATTTTTTCTTGATTTAAATCATTTTAAAAAAATTTTTGAATTATATTCTGCATTATTCAACATATTTAATGCTGTTTTAAAAGTTTTTTCAATTTTATCCAATTAAAAACCTTCTTTTTCAACAGTAGTATAAAAAGAATTATTTTTATTTTCTATATAATGTTTATGTTGAATAATAAATGGAGAAATAACTGCATTTTCATTTAAAATAAAATCTACAACATGTCCATGAATTTTGCTTCGTGAATCTTCAAAATTAGAACTATCTGGAACAACAATTAAAATATCTATGTCTGAATCTTCATTATCTTCGCCACGAGCTACAGAACCAAATAAAATAATCTTTTCAATTTCGGAATGATTTAATGACTTTGCAAAATCAATAGCTATTTGTTTTTTATCCATACTAACACCAAAAAATATAATTTATAATTATAATAGTTTAATACTTTAATTTAGTATATGTAATAACTAATATAAATAGTTTACTAAAAAAGAATCCTTTTTCTATTAATTTAAAGAAATTCAAAAATTTAAAATTTGATTTAAGAATTTTTCATATAATTTAATTAAATTTAATATAAAGCTAAACCATCTTGTTTTATATTATAATAAAAAGAATAGTCTTTATATTTATTATAATATGCTATAGTAAAAATTTTTGCAGAAATATGCTCTCCTGTGGAAAGAAGAGTGTTGAATGTTTTACTAAATACATCTTCTCTAATTTTAAGTTCATCTTCTTCTTTTTTAATAAAAATAATAATATCAATGTCAGAATCTTCTACATCATCACCTCGAGCAGGTACTGTAAAGTTCTTGGCTCTTTGAGTTGAGTATTACTTTTTTTGGTATTTTTATGTCATTTTTTGGGGCTCTAGGAATATTTTTTTGATTTTTTCTTAAAAGTTATTTATTTTTCTTTTTACCCTTAGGTTATTTGTTATTTTTTGGTATTTTCTTGGTTTTTATTTTTTTTCTTATTTTGGTAATTTTTAAATCGAAACATTTATATGTGGGTTTTTATATAT
>JAISIT010000185.1 GCA_031261915.1 Candidatus Methanoflexus mossambicus | reverse complement strand
TAAAATATAAAATAATAAAATATAAAATAATAAAATATAAAATAATAAAATATAAAATAATAAAATATAAAATAATAAAATATAAAATAATAAAATATAAAATAATAAAATATAAAATTAATATTGCTTCAAGTAAGTTGATTTTGACAACACTAAAAAAATTAAAAATAATTATTTCAAGTAATTGACTTTAAAAGTAGATATAATGTTAAAATGTTCTCTCAATTTCAAATTGACAACAATCATCTCCTTTAGAAAAACATTTAATTTCATTAATATTAGTATCCAAATTGTAATGTAAATCAAACAAAGATTTTATTATACCTAACTCCATGAAACAACTTGATTCACTATTTTTTGGAAGAAATTGACACTCATAACATTCTTTATTTGTAATTAAAATATACATATCATTAATATCTACATTAATTTTACCTAATTCATATTTTTCCCAGAATTTTTTAATATTCTCTATAAATTCCACATCATCTTCAGAATTAACCAATGGGTAAATAGATTTTCCCATTTTTAAACCTGTATCAAAGATTATAGGATCAATAGCTATTTTGTTTTGAATAAGATTTGTTCTTAAAGAATGGAAAAGCAATCTGGAAAATGAAAAATCCTCATTTCCTTTAATAATATTTTCATTTATAAACTCATCGGTTTGTTCTTCAAACTCGTCTTCTCTTAAAAATCCAACATCCCCTAAAACTTGAGAATTTAAAACAAATATTTTTTGCCTATGATCCTCAGGATCAAACTTAAATGCAACAATACCTTGATCCAATAATTGCCTTAAATGTATAGAAACCGTTGATTTTGCTTTATTTAACGACTTAACAAGATCTTTAAAAGAAGTTTCATCCTTTTCAAGTAATGAAATAATTTCTATTTTTACAGGACTTTTGATAACAGTTAAAATATTTTTATCACTTTCACCTATTTCCATATTGATTATATCCTCATCAGACACATCACCATTTGCCAAGATTTTAACTTGTTTTTTCTCTTCTTCTGCAATATACATATAAAATCACCAAATAATTAATATAACATTAAGAATTAAAATTATTAGAACAAACTTTTAAAAAAAGTTTGATCAAAATATAAACAAACTTTTAAAAAAAGTTTGATCAAAAATATAAACAAACTTTTAAAAAAAGTTTGATCAAAATATAAACAAACTTTTAAAAAAAGTTTGATCAAAATATAAACAAACTTTTAAAAAAAGTTTGATCAAAATATAAACTAACCTATACCATTATTAGAATTAAAATTATTAGAATTAAAATTATTAGAATTAAAATTATTAGAATTAAAATTATTAGAATTAAAATTATTATTAGAATTAAAACTAAAGTTATTATTAAAATTAAAATCAATATTAAAAATATTATTAAAATTAAAATTAAAACTAAAGTTATTATTTAAATTAATATAAATATCAATACATAATCTAAAAATAAAAAAATACTTAACATATAAAAATGAAAAAATGATAAAAAAATAAAAATAATATAAATGTAAATAAAAATAATGAGAAAATAAATAAAATTAAAGCTTATATTTAATCTTTCTTTTCCTATAACTCAAAAGTATGATTAAAATAGTTATAATCAAAATAACAATAAATATTGGCATAAATGAAATTGCCGTTTTTTCCATATTACTATGAACATGTATATCTGAACCATTATTTAAATTAATACTTCCATTAGAATTATTATTATTATTATTATTATTATTATTATTATTAGAATTATTACTATTATTAGCATTTACATTAAGAACAGTTTCATTATTAGATGAGGCATAATTTGTATCACCTTCAAATTTAGCACCAAGAGTGTATTTTCCATTTAAAATCTTATCAGAAGGATATGTAATTTTAGCTATTCCATTTTTATCTGTTGTTGATTGACCAAGATACTTTCCATTGACATAAAATTTAATAACTTTGTCTGAAATCGGTTTATTATGTCTATCAAGTAATTTTCCAGTAATTTCAATCCTGCGATCATCTATTAATTTAGCATTAACCTTGATCTTTGTTGGTGCTTTCTTATTTGGGAATTTAGCACTGCTATTTCCAGGATAATATTTATAATCTCCTGGGTAATTTATAGAAATATTTGTCTCTGAAGTATCTGGAACAATGTAAGGTATTTTAACTTTACCATTATCATCGGTTGTATAATTAACGGTTTTACCATTAATTGTAACTTCCACAGTGGCATTAGCTATTGGTTTACCATTTTTATCTTTAAGTGTAATTGTTACAGTTGAATTTTCTCCCACATAATTATTATCCTTATCATTATCAATAGTAATTATTGGTGTTTTTTTAGTGAAATTAACATTAACCGTAGTGTTAGATTTTTCATATATTCCATTATCTGGAACACTTACATTAATTGGACCATCATTTGGCTCATCAACGGTATAATTAATTTTCGCTGTGCCATTTATGAATGGAACATTAACATAAGTTTTATTTCCAATAGTGACATTTGTAACCGTGTTAATTGGATTTCCATCATTATCAGTCATATTAACTGTAACAGTAACATTATCCCCAACTTCACCATTAGGAATATCTACAGTTAAATTAACCTTAACTTTAACAGTGATATTAACAGTGATATTATCTCCATTATTTGATTCATTAGAACCATTATAATCAGAGCCATTAGAGCTATTAGAATTTGGATAATGAGTATTATTTTCTGATGTTGTAAGATTAACAGTATTTGTAATAACTCCACCACCAACAATTTGAGCTATTATTTTAAGAACAGCAAAATCATTATTATTTAAATTAGCAAGAGCCCAAACACCAGTATTACTATCATAACTACCTGCAGGTGATGAATTAGAATAGCTACTAATAGAAGATATATATTTAAGACGATTATCTAAAATATCAGTAATTTTAACATTTGTAGCAGTATCAGGACCAAGATTTGTTACAATTATTGTGTATTCAATGTAATCTCCAATACTCACATATCCAGTAACATTAACAGACTTATTTAACCAAACATCAACAGCAGGACTACTATTAACCGTCACATTAACAGTATTATCCCCATTGGTATCATTAGTATTATTGCCTGTTCCATTAGTATCATTTGTATTGTTATTATTACTACTATTACTATTATTATTAGAGCTATTTACAGTAAGACTATTAACTAAACTTCCAGTTCCATTAACAATAAATCTAAGAATTATAGAAACAGTGTTACCATTGGAGATGTTACCAATATACCAAACATCATTAATATTTGAATCATCACTATGAAGATAAAGACCAATATAATCACCAATAACTGAATCAAAAATAAAGGAATTACCATAATTTTCAGTGATATTAACACTTGTCACATCATCTGGACCATTATTTGTCACAGTGATATTGAAATAGATATAATCACCATTAAGAACACTGGTGGTATTTGTAGTCTTAGTCACAAGAAGATCACTTATTTTAGAGCTATTAAGAGTAGTATTAACTGTAATATTACCAATGTTATCTTCGCTAGAGTTAATAGTCAAATTATTAGTAATAACACCACTACCATTAACACGGAAAGTTAAATTCAAAGTATAAGTTTCACCATTAGAAATATTACCAATATACCAAATATGAGTATTCACATCATAATAACCAATACCACAATAATCAATAGCTATAAACTCAAGATTAGAATCATAATTCTCAAGTATATTCACATTAGTAGCAGTATCAGGACCATAATTACTAACAGTAATAGTATAACCAATAATTTGACCATTTGCAATCACACCAGAAACATTAACAACTTTACTAACACTCAAATTAACCGTCGCACCAACAGTAATATTAGATCCATTCTTATCAGTTCCATTATCACCAACATTATCCTCAGTAACATTAACATCCACACCATTACTAATATTACCAGAAACACTACCAGTAACACGAACAGTAATATTTAAAACAGCAAAA
>JAISIT010000068.1 GCA_031261915.1 Candidatus Methanoflexus mossambicus | reverse complement strand
TAATAATAATAGTAATAATAATAGTAATAATAATAATAATAATAATAATAATAATTTTTGATCAAACTTTTTTCATGAAAAGTTTAAGTTATAATTTTTTGTGGTAAATATTATGGGAGAAGATGTGGATTTAGCAATTGACCAAACATGGTTAGTTTTAGTTGATTTGCTGACTGATTTGAAGAAAAAAGGAGTTGAGATTTCTCCAGTAATTAATCGAGATCTTTCCCTTATAAAAACTTCTGTTAGCTTTTATAAAAAGGATATGACTCATCCAGATATGATTCGTGAGTTTGATAGAGCAAATATCACAATTACAGAGATTCAAGATAAACTATTTGATTTGGCTTTTGATTTTGGCAATGATTATGTTAAAACATGGACAGATAAACTTAGACGAGCAAATATGGGAGAAAAAGTTTATGAAAAAGCTGATTCTAAATCTAAATTTATTTCCAATCCTCCTCCAGGATTTTCTGTAGCGAGAATAAATCTTAAAAGTCCCATAGCTGAGGATAGAGTCCAAGAAATAGCTGAATATGATAATTTAATTATAGAATTTGATGATGATAACTTGTTAGCTATTTATGGGGATAAAGAAAATGTTCAAAGAGGTTTAAAAGAATTAGCTTCTTTTTTTAATGAATAATACATAAATATGATACATAGATATGATATAAATATAGATATGATACATAAATATGGTTTAATGGTGATAAAATGAAAATTTTACATATAAGTGATGTTCATAGTGTTATCAATCCAAAATTAAATAGCTATTTAGATGGAAATAAAATAGATTTAATCATTGTTTCTGGTGATGTTACTAATTTTGGACCCTCTGAGTTTGCTTTGGATTTTTTAAATGAATTAAGAGAAAAAAACATTAATGTAATAGCTATTCCTGGAAATTGTGATATTCCTGAAGCAGTTTCAGCTATTGAAGATTCAGATGCTATTTATGCCCATAATAAAATCATTAAATTCCGTGATCTTATTATTTATGGTTTTGGGGGATCTAATCCAACTCCATTTGACACTCCTTTGGAATTTGATGAAGATACATTATATAAACAAATTAATAGTTTAATTAATAGAGATTCAGTAGATATTAGTGATAGTTTTGCTGATGAATCATTATCTCAGTTAACAAAAAATTGCACAAAAATATTACTTACTCATGCTCCTCCTCATGGTGGTGAGGCAGATCTTATTCCTGGAGGTGCTCATGTTGGAAGCACAGCTATTGAAAAAATCATTAATGAGAAAGATTTTGATTTAAATCTTTGTGGTCACATTCATGAAGCAGTTTCCATTAGTAAAATAGCTAATACAATTGTTTCAAATCCTGGCAACCTTGAATCAAACCATGGAGTATTAATTGAAGTCAATAAAGATGAAATACTAAATATTGAGATTGTTGATTTATAATTGTTATTTGTAAGTATATTTAGTTTTTAATTTTTTTTATATTATTTATTTCTTATTTTTTTAGTGTTTATTTGTTTTATTTCTTATTTTTAGTCACTTATGATTTTTTTGCATTTTTAGTTTTTTTCATTCATAATGTAAAATATAGCAGTTTTATAATTTTTAAGTTTAAATTTATTTTTATTATATAAATCATCGTTAAATAATGGTTTAATTATTAAAGTAACATTTAATTGTTCTGCTAAGCTAATTATGTGTTCTTGTAACTCATATTGTGGTCTAATAGAATAAATAAGTTTTGTATTTTTATAAATTTCTAAATTTGGATTAGTAATATCATCTTTAATTATTTTATTCGTGTTATTTATAGAATTGTATGTTTTATCTGGATTAATGTCTGTTAATATTAATTCAATATTATTATTTTCTTTTAAATAGTTAGAAACTTCAAAAAATTTACCAATAGCTATTTCAACAATTTTATTTTTATTATTTGGATGAGAATTGGCTAAATTTTCAATATATTCTCCTAAATCTTTCCACATAAATTTCATATCCTTAATTTATAATTTATAATATATATTGTTATATATAATATAAATAAATATTTATTTATTCATTGTTTTTTAATTTTTTTATTTAAAAGTTTATCTTTTAAATACAATGTTAAATAATTTAGATAGTTTTTTGATCAAACTTTTGTTTGCAAAGCAAAGTTAGGGAACTTTCGTTCCTGTTTTCTAAAGAGTTTACTTTTTTTATATATTCTTTTTTTTATTTTAAACTTTTATTTAATTAATTTATTTAGATATATTATATTTTATAATTTAATAATTTATTTTTGTGTTTATTTTTGTGTTTATTTTTTATTTAACTTATTATTTAACTTATTATTTAACAATATTTAGTGAAATTATGACATATAAAGTGGCAATTGGGACTAATGATGATGAAAATGTAAATGTTCATTTTGGAAAGGCAGAAAAATTTTTAATTTATCTAATAAATGATGATGGTTATGAGTTTGTGGAAAAAAGGACAGTTAATCCTTCGTGTGTTGATGATGGAGATCATTCGTCTTTAAGGGATATAGTAATTAAGTCAATATCTGATGTTGATGCTGTTGTAGTTTCCAATGTTGGCCCTGGAGCTATTGATGATTTAATAATTGCAAATATTCGACCATTTGCTACCTTATCCACTATTGATGAAGCATTAGATGAATTAGTTGAAATTTTTTATTCAAGTTCTGATAATGAAGATAATAATCAATATCATAATGAAAATGAAAGTAAATCATGTTCTAATGATGAATGTTCCAATGAATCTTGTGAGTATAATAATTCTTAAGATTATTAAACATTAAAATTATTTATTAACTATATTTTATTTTGTAATTAGATTTTATACTATATAGGTGCTGATAATTTGAAATTTAAACATTTAGAAAATCCAACAGTAAGTGATGCTTTTGATTTGATTGATGAGGGGTTACGGCGAAAAGCTACTATCCTTATTTTCACATCTTGTAAAGCAATATATGAAGGAAGAGCTATTAGTGAATTAGGATTTGGAGAGAGAATAATAATGATTAAACCAGATGGGTCTTTTTTAATTCATCAAGAGAGAAAAACGGAACCTGTTAATTGGCAACCACCTAAATCTCGAACAAGGGTTTTGATAAAAGATGAAAAGCTATTGTTAGAAAGTTATAGGAGAACACCTCGTGAACACTTAGAGGTTGAAATTAAAAAAATTCATTTCTTGAATTATTCACTTATTGAAGATTATGAAGACCTTGAAATAGCAGGATATGAAAAGGATTTAGGGGATATGCTAATGAAGAAACCTCATTTAATTGAACCTGGATTTAAGATAACAAACAGAGAATATTCAACTGAACATGGGTTTATAGATATTCTTGGAAAAGATCTCGATGGAAATTTAGTTGTTGTTGAATTAAAAGCAAGAGTGATTGGAGTTAATGCAGTTAGACAAATTAGACGTTATCTTTCTGATTTTGAAGATAAAAATAACACTAAACTCACAGACTTAATTGAAGATTTAGGGGTCAAAAAGAAAAAGATTAGAGGAATTTTAGTTGCCCCAAAAATCGATGAAGATGCTAAAGAATTAATTGAAGAAGAAGGAATAGAGTTTAAATCCATTGAACCTCCTCGTCATTTTAAAAGAGATAAAGTTGTCACATTAGACTCATTTTAATTATTTTCTTATTTTCTTATTTTCTTATTTTTTTATTTTCTTATTTTTTTATTTTTCTTATTCATGTTGTTTTGTTGTTTTGTTTGTTTGTTTTGTTTGTTTTTTATTCATGTTTTTTTCTTTAGATTTATTATATATTTTTAGAATTATATTTGTGTATTTAGTATATATTTTTAAAAAAGCATAAGTATTTATATATAAAAATATAAATATATTTCATGTAATTATTTTTGTAAAAATTTTTTTCCAATAATTATTCGGAGTGATTTATATGGATGATAAAATTTTAGAATCATATTTTTTAGACATGAAATCAGAATTTAAAGTTGTAAATAATAATATTAAATGCTTAAATCAGAGAGTTGATCAGTTAGATTATAAAATAGATAAGTTGGATAGTGATTTAAATATGAAAATAGATAAGTTGGGTAGTGATTTAAATATGAAAATAAATAATTTAAATGATAATCAAAAGGAGTTATATGTTGATATAAATGATATTAAAGAAAATCATTTACATCACATGGAATTGAATATAAATTCTCTTGAACATAATAATAAATGGATTAGAAATGGAATAATCACAATATTGGTAGGTATTTTTCTTCATTTCACATTAACTCATATTTTTATTTAATTTTATTTTACATATTTGATTATATTTGGTTATATTCAGTTATATTTATTTTTATTTATTTTATTTTCTTTTATTTTCTTTTGGTACTCTTTTTAAGAATTAAAATTATATTTAAAATTCAATTCATGTTAATAATTATAATTGAAAGATAAATGAGTATTAAATGATAAATAACTAAATTCAAATTTATTTTTTTTTCTATTTTTATTGGTTACTATTTTTATTATTTTTATGTTTATTATTATTTTTATTGTTATTATTAAACATTTAAAAAACTTTAATAAATTTTTTAAAATAGAAAATAATAAAACTATTAAAAATCAAATATAAACACTTATGCTTTTTAGTGCTTTTTAGTGCATATTTAATTAAATTTAAATTTTAATATATATTTTAAATTAATTTATATAATTTTTAATTTTTCTTTTTATCTTGAATATTTTTAATGTATAATATAATTTAAGCTATATATGAGCGTTTATTTTTAATTTAAAAATAATTTTTATTTCTTTGAGTAAAAAAATCTTATTTAATTTATTATTTTAATCATATATTTACTAATACATATTATTAGTGGATTTAGTATTAGTGGATTTAGTAATCTAAAAATTAATAATATTGGAATTATTAGATTTAATATTATTTGTTTGTTGGTATTTCTAATGATTTACAGATAAATTTAAAATATAATAATAATAATAATAATAATGTTTCGGAGTTGAGATTATGGAGGGTGTAAACAAAGTAGAATCTCCATTGATGAAGTTTGAGGAGTTTTTTTCTTTAAAATATAAGGATGATTTGTTTAAGATATTGGAAAGCTATCCTGAAGATAGATCTTTGAATGTTGACTATGTGGATTTAGAGATCTTTGATCCTGAATTGGCAGATCTTTTAGTTGAAAAACCTGAAGATATTATAAGTGCTTCTGAGAAAGCTATTAAAAATATTGATCCTTCGATGAAAGGAATAGATTTAAACATTCGATTTGAACAATTATCGAATAATATTCCTTTAAAATTACTTTTAAGTAAATATATTGGAAAATTTGTTTCTGTTGATGGAATTGTTAGGAAAACCGATGAAATTCGTCCAAGAATTGAAATAGGGACTTTTGAATGTCGAGCTTGTATGAGAACTTATGATGTGGAACAAACTTCAACAAATTCTACAACAGAACCAACAATTTGTCCAGAATGTGGTGGAAGGTCTTTTAGATTGTTACAGGAGGAATCTAAATATATTGATACTCAAACTGCAAGAATTCAAGAACCTTTAGAGAATTTATCTGGAGGAACAGAACCTAAACAAATTTTAATTAGATTAGAAGATGATTTAGTTGATACAATAAATCCTGGAGATACTGTTAGAGTTACAGGAACTTTAAAAACATTTAGGGAAGAAAGAACCAATAAATTTAAAAATTATATATATGTAAATCACATTGAGCAAATGCAACAGGAATTTGAAGAATTAGACTTGTCAGAAGATGATGTTGAAAAAATTAAAGAGCTTTCTCAAGATGAACATATTTATGAAAAGATATTAAAATCAACAGCTCCATCTATTCGTGGTTATAGAGAAGTTAAAGAAGCTATTGCCCTTCAGCTATTTGGAGGAACAGTTAAAGAATTTGAAGATAAAACTCGTTTAAGAGGAGATATTCATATTTTAATCGTTGGTGATCCAGGTATTGGTAAATCACAGATATTAAAATATGTTTCAAAGCTTGCACCACGAAGTATCTACACAAGTGGTAAAGGAACCACAGGTGCAGGGTTAACTGCTGCTGCTGTTCGTGATGAGTTGGGTGGTTGGTCTCTTGAAGCTGGTGCATTGGTTTTAGGAGATAAGGGTAATGTTTGTGTTGATGAATTAGATAAAATGCGTCCAGAAGATAGATCTGCACTTCACGAGGCACTTGAACAGCAAACTGTTAGTATTGCAAAGGCAGGAATAATGGCAACTTTAAATTCTCGTTGTTCTGTTCTTGCAGCTGCAAATCCTAAATTTGGTAGGTTTGATAGATTTAAAACAGTGGGTGAACAGATTGATTTACCATCACCAATATTATCAAGGTTTGATTTAATTTTTGTAATTGAAGATAAACCTAATGAAGATAATGATCGTAAATTGGCTCAACATATTTTAAATACTCATAGGTCTGCAGAGATACCATATGATATAGAACCAGAATTACTTAGAAAATATATTTCCTATGCAAGAACAAACTGTCATCCAGTTTTAACTGATGAAGCAAATAAGGTTATTGAAGAGTTTTATGTGAGAACAAGAAGTTCTGGAGTTGAGGAAAACTCACCAGTTCCAATTACTGCAAGGCAATTAGAAGCATTAATCCGTTTAGCTGAAAGTTGTGCGAAAATACGATTACAAGATAAAGTTTCTGCAGCTGATGCTAAAAAAGCCGTTGATTTACAAATGAAATGTTTAAGTGCTATTGGCTTTGATGAAGAAACTGGCACTATTGATGTTGATAAATTTGAAGGAAGATCATCTAAAACGGATAGAGACAAAATGCAAAGAATAATTGAAGCTATTCAAGAGATGGAAGAAGAATATAATGGTCAAGCTCCAGTGGATGTTCTTTTAGATGAACTTAAAGAGAAATATGAAATAAATGAAGAAAAATCTACACAGATTATTAATCAACTTAGAAGTAAAGGTATTATTCATGAACCTCGTAATGGCTATCTAAAATATCTTGGATAATTTAAATAATAATTCAATTTATTCATTTAAATTTTTTTAATAATCTATAATTTTAATTAGATTTTGATTAATAGAGTTATAATATTATAATTTATGATTTTGTATTTTTTGATTTTGTAATTTTTTGATTTTGTAATTTTTTGATTTTATATTTTTGAGATTTTTTAAATGTATTAAGTGGTTTTTAATAATAATTATTGCTTTCTTTTTATTAACGGTGTGAAAATGAATGAAAAATTAGATATTTCTCCATTAAAAAAGGCATATACTTCATTTTTGAATTCATTGGAACTTGCAGAAAGACTTGAATCCGAAGATTTTGATAAGATTTTTTATATTCGTGAAGGTGCACGAGCATCTGTTATTCAACATTTTGAATATACATATGAATTGTCATGGAAAATGATGAAAAAATTTATTAAAATGGATGAGGGTAAAGAGGATAGTTTAACAATGAAAGGTTTTTATCGTCATGCTGGTGAAAAAGGATTAATAGATGACTTTAATAAATGGATGGAGTTTCATAAAGCCAGAAATAAAACAAGCCATACTTATGATGAAGATGTTGCAGAAGAAGTATATGATTTTGCTAAAAAGTTTCCAAATTATGTGGAAAAACTTATTTTAGTCTTAGAAAAAGCTATTAAAGATCTTTAAAATTTAAAGTATTGAATTTATTGGTCTTAATATGTATAATATTAAATTTATTAATCTTAGCCGTTATCAATTTATTATTTAATATTTATAATTAATTTTTAACATAATTTAATATAATTTTATTTAAAAATATTGTTTAGATAAAGTATGATTCAAATTTCAACAGATGAGATGGAAATAATTTTGAAAATTTTAAAATCTCATGCAAATGATTGTGAAGTCTTAGTTTTTGGTTCAAGAATAAAAGGAACAGACAATAATTTTTCTGATTTGGATTTAGCTTTTATTTGTAGTGGTGAATTAGGATTAAAACGAATAATTGGGCTTGAAATAGCTTTTGAAGAATCGAATTTGCCTTATAGGGTTGATGTTGTAGATTATAATAAATCTTCTCAAATTTTTAAAAATATAATTGATAATAACAATCAAAAGATTTTTCCTTAATCTTTAATTTTGTATATAATTTAATTTAAATTATATGTTTTTATTTTATATTTTCATAATTTTATATTGTTCTACTGATAGGATAACTTGATATGTAAATTGATTTTTAATCATAAAGTTAATATATGATAAAAAGCATATTATTTATACTATATTTAATTAAATAGAATTAGTTATTTAATTTAATTCAGGAATTATTATATTTTTTTTAATTATATTGATTGCATAATTAGTTATATTTGTTTTAATTGTGATTACTGAGTTATTAATTATATTGATTCTTATTATATTAATTGTTTATTACTAATAATTCACATTATGATATTAATTATTTATTTATATTTAATTAACTATTTTTTCACATTATAATTTTTTTTTAATATTTTAATATTTTAATAATATACGGAGTGTTATCATGGGAGAATATGACGATTTATTATCAAGAGCAATAGACCAATTACCGCCTGAAGTATTTGAAACTAAAAGGTTTTCTGTTCCTAAAGCTTATTCTGTTATTCAAGGAAATAGGACTTTTATTCAAAATTTCAAAGATGTGGCTGAAGCATTAAATAGGGATCCACAGCATGTTTTAAAATTTTTACTAAGGGAATTAGGAACTGCTGGAAATTTAGAAGGACAGAGAGCTATTTTACAAGGTAAATTCACTCATTTTTTAATTAATGAAAGATTAGAGGATTATGTTGATAGATTTGTTTATTGTCATGAGTGTAATAGACCAGATACTAAAATTGTGAGAGAAGGAAGAACGTTTATCCTAAAATGTGCTGCATGTGGAGCTAAAGCACCTTTAAAAACTATTTAAATTTTTATTCAATATTTTTAATATAACTTATTATTTTAATATTTTTTTTATTTTATACTCTTTTTTTTAAGTTTTGATTTTAAATAGCTATTTTTTAATATTTTTAATTTTTAATTTTTAATATTTTATGAATTTAAATATTTAAATAAATATTTTAAGTAATTAATTTAAGTAATTAATTAAGTAAATATATGTTATAAATATAAATTTAAATAAAAAGAAGTTAAATAAAAAGAAGTTAAATAAATGGATAAATAAAATAAATAAAATAAATACAATAGATATAATGATTAGGTAAAATCATGTTTTGTTATGAATGTGGGGCAGAAGAAGAAAATTTAATGGACGGGTTATGTAAAAAATGCTTTCTAAAAACTTTTTCAATATTAACCATTCCTTCTGAGATCGTTGTTAAAGTCTGTGCCCATTGTAACAGCAAATTTGTTAGTGGTAATTGGGTTGATCCATTCATAGCTGAAGAAGAGATTATTTATCGAGTTATTGAAGATAATATTGTACTTAATCCTATTTTTGATTCCCCTTTTGATGATAACTTGATTATTGATATGAAAATTCTGCAAATGAGAGGAACAATAGCTGAATGTTTTATTTGTGCAAGAGCCCTTGTATATGATGAGGATATTAGTGAAAAACATTATTTTAATGTTAGATTAAATAAAGATGTTTGTCCAGTTTGCAGTAAAAGGAATTCTGGATATTATGAAGCTGTTATTCAACTTCGAGCAGATAACAGGCAGTTAAAAGATGAAGAAATAGCTAAAGTTGATGAAATCATTGTTAAAACTTTAGATAAGCTATTTAACAAAGATAAACTTGCTTACATTGCTCAAAAGGCAACTCTTAAAGAAGGAATAGATTATTATGTTGGTTCTTTAAAATCTGCTAAGAAATTAACAAATAAAATAAAAGAAGAACTTGGTGGATTAACAAATGAATCTCCACGACTTATTAGTGAAGATAAATCAACTGGAAAAGGACTTTATAGGATTTGGATATTAATTCGTCTTCCATCATTTTGTAAAGGTGATTTCATAAGATTTAATGAAAAAAATGAGAATAAAATAGCTCAAATAATCAATATCTCTGGAGATAAAATAATATCTATTGATTTAAATAAATATGATACCTTTAAAATTTCTTGGAAAAATTACAATGATATTGAACTTATTAAAGAAAAAAATCAAATAGCTAAAACCACAGTTATTTCCAAATCTCCGTCAAATATTCAAATATTGGATCCTATTAATTATGAAGCTGTTGATATAGCTATTGATGATAAAAACCCTGAAAAATTTCATAATTACAATATTGGTGATGAAATAGAAGTTATTGAGATTGATAATATTTTATATATATTGTAATTCAATTATAATTTTGTAATTCAATTTATTTTTGTAATTTAATTATTTTTTGTAATTTAATTATATTTTTGTAATTTTTTATAAATAAAAATTATATTTTATTTTTTAAGATATTTTTTAAGATATTTTTAAAAGTAAAATTTAACCTATTTGATGATTCTTATGACAATTGATGAAAAAATTGATTTAATAAAAAAAGACACATTAGAAATAATAAAAATCGAAGAATTAGAAGATAAATTAAATAAAGAAAACCCTGTTGTTTATACTGGTTATGAACCCTCTGGAAAGATTCATTTAGGTCATGCAATTACAGTTGCTAAGCTTAAACAACTTCAAAATATGGGATTTAAAGTTAAAATATTACTCGCTGATTTTCATGCATATTTAAATGGAAAAGGAAGTCTTGAAGAGATAGAAGAATTAGCAAAATATAATGAAAATTGTTTTAATGCATTAGGGCTTGATGAAACAACAGAATTTGTTTATGGTTCTGATTTTCAAACTAATGGAGAATATACCACAAATGTGTATAAATTGTCTACTTTAACTACTATGGATAGAGCAAGAAGAAGTATGGATCAAGTTTCTCGCCATAGTGAGCACCCAAAGGTTGCAAATGTAATATATCCTTTAATGCAGGTTGCAGATATGGTTGCATTAGATGTTGATATTGCTTTAGGTGGAATGGAGCAAAGGAAAATTCAAATGCTTGCAAGGGAATATCTTCCAAAAATAGGATTTAAATCTCCTGTTTGTATTCATACTCCACTTTTACATGGAACTGACGGTGATGCTAAAATGTCCAGTAGTAAAGGCAATTTTATTGCTGTTGATGATGATGAAAAGACAATATCTAAGAAAATAAAGAAAGCACATTGTCCTATGAATGAGATAAAGGGTAATCCCGTTTATGAAATAGCTAAATACTTTGTTTATCCATATAATGAAAAACTATTAATTGAACGACCTGAAAAATTCGGTGGAAATCTTGAATTAACCGAAAATGAATTGGAAGATATTTATATATCTGGAGAATTACATCCAATGGATTTAAAAACTGCTGTGACTAAATATTTAATAGAATACTTAAAACCAGTTCGTGAATACTTTAATAATATTAAATAACTTTTAATATTTTTTATTTATTTTTAATACTTTTATTTTTAATACTTTTAATATTCTTAATTGTTTTAATATTCTTAATTGTTTTAATAAGTTTTTTATTTATTTAAAAATAAATATTACATTAAACTTTAAGTTTAAGTTTAAGAGCATATATTTATTTAAAAATATAATTTAAGATAATAATAATTTTAAAATATTATTCTTTTGTTGTGATAAAATGGATTATGAAATGAAATTACCAAATGGTATTGGAGAGAAAATGTTGGCTGATACATTTACTAAATTTGATGTTGAACTCAAACATACTGAATTTGGACCTGTTTTAGTTGGAGATATTAATGAATTAGAAAATGCAAAAGATTTTATTATTAAATTAATGAATGAACGATTAAAAGAGTTAGAATAAATTAAAATTAAAATTAAAAGTAATAATTAATAATTAATAATTAATTAAACAATTGAATAATTAAAGATTTAATTTTTTGTTTTTTTTTTCTTTTAGATTTATTTATTTATTTATTTTTCTTTTCTTTTCTTTAATTCTTGTTTTCTTTATTTACTTTTATTTACTATTTATTTAAGTTATTCAAATATTCCATCTTTACAAATTCCAAATAATGGAGCAATAGCTTTTTTTATATCTATTGTTACTTTCTTTTCTCCATTACTGGCATCAATAATTTTAAAATTTTCTTCATTAGCTATTTTTAAATATTTTTCTCTAACCGATGTTAGAAAATCTATTGTTTCAAAAGTGTCTTCGCCTTTTATTCTTGATAATGATGTTTTAGGGTCAATATCCATTAAAATAACTATATCTGGTTTTTTTACATATTTATTTATTGTTTTTATCCATTCAAATGGGTTTTGATAAACTAAACTTGAATAAAATGATCTATCACTTATTATTACTTTTTTTCCATTATCTTTCTTTTCAATTTGCTCTTTAAGAAGTAATCTATCTGCTGCAAATAGTAATCCTAATGTTTTTTGCATATTTTCACTATTTGCATCAGGATTTTTAAGCATTTTTCGTATTAATCTCCCCACATTGGAATCTGTTGGTTCTACAACTAATTCAACACTTAAACCAAATTCTTCTAACCATTCTTTTAGATATGGGATTTGTGTAGATTTTCCTGCTCCATCTATCCCTTCAATTATTATATACATACATCATTATTTATCTTTTAGATTATTTATAATTTTATATGTCTTTTTTTTAATGATTATTATTTGTATTTTTCTTTAAGTTCTTCAACTGTGTGTATTTGGCATTTTATTTCTTTTGAATTTTCTGTGTCTTGTATTGCAATAGCTAAAATTATTGGGTTTTTGTTTTGGTAAGATTGGTAGTATCTTTTGTCGTATATTTGTTTGTTTGCTTCATTTAACATTGTTTTAATACTTTTACTTTGGCTATATTTGATTTCAGTTATTATGTGTAGGTTTTTGTATTTTAAGACTGCATCGATTTGTCCTTGTGAGTTACTTTCTTCAGCTATTGTTTCAAGTCCCATCATATAAAACCATGTTGGAAAAATAGAGTGGTAGTATTGCCAGCTTTTCATTTGGACTTGATACGGTATTTTTCCAAGTAAAACATCTAAAATTTGACTAGTTTTAGCATTATCTCTTTTAATTATCGCATTTAAGAAGTCTATTGCAAGTGGTCCAATTTCTCCAGGCATATTAGAAGTATACATTCCTATTAAATAGCTAAACAAGGATTTTTTAACTTCATTATTTGGAATATCCAATATATATCTATCATATTTGTTTGAAATATGTTTTTTAATTGTTAAATATCCAGTTTGAAGTAAAATTGTTTTTAAATCAATATTGTCCAATTGAAATGTTGGAAATTCACCATCAAAAGATGCATCTAAACTTAAAAAACTACTAATATCTAAATTATCTTTTTTTATCAAATCAAGAAGAAATGTAGGAGTTCCACTTTCAAACCAGAAGTTACTATACCTCTTTTGGTCTAACATT
Organism: Candidatus Methanoflexus mossambicus; assembly: GCA_031261915.1. Taxonomy (GTDB): domain Archaea; phylum Methanobacteriota; class Methanobacteria; order Methanobacteriales; family Methanobacteriaceae; genus Methanoflexus; species Methanoflexus mossambicus. The sequence goes on along the minus strand of JAISIT010000068.1, from coordinate 7,970 downwards.
TTTAATATGGAGTTAGGATTCTATAAAAAGTTTTCACCATCCCAAGAATAGCCGTCATAACAGTTTTTTATATTATTTAAAGTTTTGCCGTAACTATCTCCTTTTTCATCTGCTAATTCAATGATATGTTCTTTAAAATATTTATTTAATTCATCGTTTGTATATCCACATATTGTTGAATATCTATGATCAATGGTTAAATCTGTTAAATTATTTAATTTGGAGAATATTGTAGTTTTTGAGAACTTAGAAACTCCCGTTAAAAATAAAAATTGAATATATTTCTCTGAAGTTTTTAAAACTTGATAAAATTCACTTAATATCTTTCTATTTCCTTTTGCAATTTTTATATTGTTCATATTGTTTATAATTGGAAAATCATATTCGTCAACTAATATCACAATCTTTTTTTCATATTTTAAACTTATTTCTTCGATTAATTGACCAAATTTATCCTTTGAACTTCCATCAAATAGTTCTATTGATTCTATTTTAGCTATTCTATTAATCATATTATTTAAAGAGTTTTCAAATTTTTCTGGATTTTCACTATCTCTCCCAGCCATATCTAAATGCAAAACAGGATATTTTTTAGTCCAATCCCATTTGTCTTCAATGTATAAATTTTTAAATAGCTTTTTATTTCCCTCAAATAATTCTTTGAGTGTGTCTATAAGTAAAGATTTTCCAAATCGTCTTGGTCTTGATAAAAAGTATTTTCCTCCAGGTTTTATTAGATTATATATCTGTTTGGTTTTATCTACATAAATATAATTATTTTCTCGCATTGTTGAGAATACTGCTATGTCATTTGGTAAATCATTAGCCATATTTTCCCTCAGTTTATGAAATATTTAGTATTTAGAATATTAATTATTTTTTTAATTAATTTTTGTTAATTATTATTTCTTATTTATGTTTTAAAGATAATTAATATATTTTTGTCTTTATATTCGTATTAAGAGTTTATTATTTTATTTATATTTATTAATTTATATTATTCTTTTTATTTTTTGTAAATAATCTAAAACTCCTTTAAATTTTAAATTATTAAATTTTAAATTATTAAATTTGAAATATTTAGATTATATTCAAATTAAATTGATAAAAAATAAAAAAATTAGATTATCATAAATTATATCTATAATATGATTATATGATTTTATGTCATAAAAACATATTTTTTTGAATAAATTGGTGATTAAAATGACTGGAACAATAAGAACTACATTAAATTTAGATAAAAATATAATGCAAACAATAAAAATAATTACTATAAATAAAGAAACCACACAAACAAAAGTTATTATGAATTATTAGAAAAAGCTATTGAAAATGAATCATTAAACTCTAAAATTCCAAATTATTTAATAGCTAACAAAAATAGAAATTTTGATAGGAAAGAATTTAAGAAATCAATAGGTATGATGAAAGCACCAAAAGGTTTTAATCTTGTAAAATCAGTAAAAAAAATAAGAAAAGTAGATTAAATGATATTTTTAGATGAGAATATATACTTTCTTTGTTTATAACCTCATAATTTTTATTATTCTTCGAAATAAGCAAGAATTTCTCTTCCTAAATCGTTTATTTGGTATAATTTTTGTCTTTTGTTTGATGGGTTTGGATTATCTAATAATCCTTTTGTTGTTAAGTCTCTAAGTAATGCTCCCATGTGATTTACTCGAATTCCTATTTCATCAACTATATCTGAAGCAAATACTAACTTTTTCTGTTTATTCATTATTTTTAATGCTTTTAACCGATTTTCTCCAGATTTGATATAAGCAATTAAATTTGCTTTTTCTTCATTCATAATATCTTTTTTTTTAAAATTTACATATATGATTTTAGACAAAATACATACAATTAAAGACGAAATAGATACAATTATATATTGCGAAATATAAATTATTTAGTTAATGTTTAAAGAAAACCAAAATTTCAATGAAAATATAAAATCAAATTCAGCATTTTTAGCTGAATTAAAAGAAAAATTACCTCAATTTTTCACTAAAGATGAATATGATGAAAATAATAATTTAATAACTGAATCAAAGTTTGATTTAGCTAAATTTGAAAACTATCTTAAAAAAAATAATATTGATAATGAATGAACAAATGGTAATCAATTAGATTTCATTGGAAAAGACTATGCTAAAAAACAAGCTGGAGAACGACCTAACACTGTTGTTGTTCCGGATATTGACCATAATGAAAGTCCAGAAAATAAAAATAGTCAAAATATTTTCTTCACAGGAGATAATTTAGAAGTTTTGCGCCACATGCAAAACAATTATCAAAATTCAATTGATATGATTTATATAGATCCACCATATAATACAGGAAATGATGATTTTGTTTATCCAGATAAATTTGAATACACAGATAACAAATTACAAGAAATGTTTGGTTTAAATGATGAACAATTAAAACGATTAAAAAGCATTCAAGGAAAATCAACACACTCTGCTTGGTTAACTTTCATGTATCCGAGACTTTATTTAGCAAAAAAACTTTTAAAACCTGAAGGAGTAATTTTTATAAGTATTGATGATAATGAACAAGCAAATTTAAAATTACTAATGGATGAACTCTTTGGAGAGATTAATTTCATAAGTCATCAATATTGGAAATCAAGAACGTCACAAAATTATTCTGATAAACTTATTTCAAATATTGGTGAATACATTTTAGTTTATGCGAAAAATATAACTATAACTTCAGAATTTGGAAAAGATAAAAGTTCACCTACTGATTATAAAAATCCCGACAACGATGTTAATGGGGCATGGACTTCATCTGGAATTATACGTGATGATGGAAGAAAAAAATACAAAGTAACTTCTCCGACAGGTAAAGAGCATTGTGAAGCATGGTTATACACTGAAGAGAATTTTAATCAATTAAATGAAGATGGAAAAATTTATTGGGGGAAAAATGGAGATGCTAAACCAAGAAAAAAAAGTTATTTAAAAGATTGGTCTGGAAATCCATTTATCTCTCTAATTAATAATTCAGAGATAACTACAGAAAAAGGAACTAATGAATTAAAAGAATTAATGGGTGAAAGATATTTTGATTATCCTAAACCATTAAAATTAGTATTACAGTTTTTAATCATGAATAATAATAAAAATGCGCTTGTTTTAGATTTTTTTGCTGGTTCTTCGACTACAGCACATGCAGTTATGCAATTAAATGCTGAAGATGGAGGTAATAGGAAATTTATCATGGTAAATTTACCAGAGCCAACATATAAAATTAATAATAATGGAGAAAAAATTCCCACTAAAGGTGGAGAAAAAGCTTTTAAAAAAGGTTGTATGGATATTTCAGAATTTTCAAGAAAAAGGATTAGATGTGCAAGTCAAAAAATTCAAAAAAATAATTTATTAAACTATTTAGGTAACTTTGATGGTGGTTTTAAACATTATAGAATGGTTGAACCTAATGAACCAGCAATTGAAAAGATTGAAAGTTTTGATGATGCTCAAAAGAAACTTTTTGATGATATGATTAGTCCATTTTCAAGTAAATCTCTTGGTGTTGATGGTAATGCATCTGGAGTAGATACAATTTTAACTACTTGGTTACTTGCTGATGGATATTCTTTAAATTCAAAAATTGAAAAAAAAGAATTCAACGGATATTGGGCTAATTTTGTTGAGGATACTCGTCTTTATTTGATTGAAGGAACCAATTGGAGTGTTGAACAAACAAAAGATTTACTTAATCAAATAGGTACAAATCAGCTTTCAGTTCAAACAATTGTTTTATATGCTTATTCTTTTGATTTAGAGACTGTTCGTGAATTGGAATTAGGTTTAAAACAATTAAATAATAAAGTAAATTTAGTTAAACGATTTTAATTGGTGAGAATATGAGAATTTTACTTGAAGAACTACCTCATCAGGAAAAAGCATTAAACGATATTTTAAATAGCTTTAAAGGACTTGATAATTCTGTAAATGATGAGGGTAATGAAAATCCTTATTCTAATCCCTTAATTAATGAACGAAATCTTGAAGAAAGTAATATTGATGTAAAAATGGAAACTGGGACTGGAAAAACATATGTATATACTCGTATGATTTATGAATTTCATAAGAGATTTGGATTATTTAAATTTATAATTGTGGTTCCAACTCCGTCAATTAAAGAAGGAACAAAGAGTTTTATTGAGAGTAATTATGCAAAACAGCATTTTTCTCAATTTTATGAAAATACTCGAATAAATCTAAATGTCATTAATGCTGGAGATTTTAAATCTAAATCTAAAAGAAAAAATTTTCCACCACAATTAATTGATTTTGCTGAAGGAAGTAAGTTTAACAGTAAAACAATTGAGGTTTTATTAATTAATGCTCAAATGCTTAATTCAAATAACATGAAAAAGGATGATTATGATCAAACTTTACTTTCTGGAGTTACAAGTCCTATAGATGCTTTAAAATTAACTTTTCCAATAGTTATCATCGATGAACCACATAAATTTCCTCGGGATGGAGCATTTTATAAATCAATAGAAGTACTCAAACCTCAAATGATTATTCGATTTGGTGCAACATTTCCAGAGACTTCTAAAGGAAGAGGAAGTAATAAAATTAATTATATTGATTATTATCGAGGAAAACCACAACATGATTTAAATGCTATAGATAGTTTTAACAATGGTTTAGTTAAAGGAGTTGACATTTATTATCCTAAACTTTCAGAAGATCAAGCTAAAAATAAGTATCATGTTGATAAAGTCACAGCAAAAGAGTTAGTTTTAAGACAAAAAAATAGAAAATGGACTCTTAAAGTAGGAGATAATCTTGCTAATGTTGATGATAATTTTGAGGGTAATGTAACTTATGCTGGACCTTATGATAGAAGTAAAATATTAAGCAATGAATTAGAAATTGGAAAAGGTATGTCACTTATTCCTGGAACCTTTAAAAATAGCTATCAAGAATTAATTATTCAAGATGCAATTGATAAACACTTTGAAATTGAAGAGGAAAATTTTTTACGAGAAAATGAAATTGAAAATAATTCCCCTAAAATTAAAACATTAAGTTTATTTTTCATTGATAATATTGAAAGTTATCGGGATGAAAATGGATGGTTAAAGGAGATATTTAATGATTTATTAGGTAAAAAACTTGAAAAATTAATTAAAAAATATAGTTCTTTGAATTTACCCCGTGAAAAAGAATATTATGAGTTTTTATTAGCCACACAATATAGTTTAAATCATGAAAATCAAAATGTTCATGCTGGGTACTTTGGTAAAGATAGAAAATATAAAGATGAAGCTATTCAAGCTGAAGTTGAAGATATCTTAAAAAATAAAGAAAAACTTCTTAGTTTTAAAGATGACAATGGAATTTGGGAGACTCGACGATTTTTATTTTCTAAATGGACACTTCGAGAAGGGTGGGATAATCCAAATGTGTTTGTAATTGCAAAATTAAGGACTTCTGGCAGTGAAACAAGTAAAATTCAGGAAGTTGGTCGTGGTTTAAGACTTCCAGTCGATGAATTTGGGCATCGTTTACAACAAGACGAATGGGAATCTCGTCTTGCTTATTTAATTGGCTGTGATGAAAGGGAATTTGGTGAAAAACTTAGAGGTGAAATTAATGCTGATTCTGTTATTAATCACGAAGAACTTACTGAAGATATGATTAAAATTATTGTCAATGAAGAAAAGAAATCTGATAATAATTATGATGAAGAACAATTACTTAATGAACTTGATGACTTAGGAATTATTACTCGTAGTAATAAATTCAAAGATAAAGTTGAAATTAATGGCGAAATTAAAAATGGTTTTGAATGGTTACTTGAAAAATATCCAATAATAAGCACTAAATTGGTAAGAAAAGGAAAAATTAATGATAATAAAAAGAATAAAACTAATAAAATCAAAATTAATACTGAAAATTGGAATAAAATGAAAGATTTGTGGGAAAAGTTCTCTCAAAGATTCATGCTTGAATTTGATAGAGTCCCAAATAAAATAGAAGAAGTAGCTAAAGAAGTATTTTGTAATCGTGAAAATTATCAAATTGAAATGCCTGAACAAATTAGTCAAAGATTAAATTATGATGAAAATGAAAATGAAATGAATATTGTTGAAACAGTTTTAGAGTATAATGATGTTGATTTTTCAGAAGGTATTCCATATGGGAAATTTATAAAAGAAATAGCTATGAGGACAAGTTTACCAATTAAAATATTCCATCCATTATTGATTTATATGCTTAAAGAATATTTAAATTCTGATTCAAGGTATTTAAGTGAAATTACACTTAATAATTTAATTAAAAACTTTAAAAAATCTTTTGATAAAAATTTTGACCAATCATATAAATATGAACCTCTTGATTTTAAAGCATCAACCTCTATCTATGATTCAAAAACTGGAAAATTTAAAGATTATGTTAATGCAAATGATATTGGTGTTATGTCAGAGAATAATGCTCTTGAAAATCCTCGTTACTTATATAAACTTCCTCCAATGCTTTTTGATAGTTATCATCCAGAAAGAGATTTAATTAATCGAGAATATGATGAAAAAGTAATAGTTTATGGTAAACTTCCTAAAAAATCTATTCAAGTTCCTAAATATACTGGAGGAACAACAACTCCTGATTTTATTTATGTAATTGAGAAAAAAGATTTAAAAAATCGTTATTTGATTGTTGAAACTAAAGCAGAGAATATGCGTCTTAATGATGTAGAAATTTTAAATATTCAGAATAAATTTTTCAAAGAGTTTGGTGTTGATGTAGAATATAAAGATGCAACTACTGTTGATGAAGTTAATAGTAAATTAAAAGAACTTCTTGATGAATCATGATTTTGGAGTTTAATTGACATAAATTTACCATATCTCAATGTATTAAAAATAAAAATGAAATAAGATTAATCACGACTTTTCCTGAAAAAAATCAAAATTTAAGGAGGATAATAATGTTTAATGAAATTAAACCTATTACTTATACTTATGATCCATTAGCCGATGCATTATTTATTCAAGTTGAAAATTATGAACATGAAAATACTATTGAGTTAAATAATGATGTTATGATGGATTTTAATAAAAACGATGAGTTTATAGCATTAGAAATTTTAAGTGCTTCTAAAGTCCTGGATACGACTAAATTTAGTTTAAAAAATATAATATCTATTGATTTACATCTTAAAATTACTAATGATCAGATTTTTATTAATTCTATTTTTACTTATGCCTTTTCATAATCGTAGTGTAATAAAAATGACAAATGCAAGCATTATTAATGATATTAACATGCCAGTTATGAATACTAATTTAGTTACGAGTTAAATTAGTTTAATCATTCTTTAAATTAGTTATTATTGATTAAAATTTGAAATATATCGATAAAAATCAATTTATTTTTATTTAATTGATAATTAATTATTTTTTTTAATTTTACTCTGTGATAAACTTAAATCATGGAAATATTGGGTCTTGAAAATTATTTAAATGAAACACGATTATAACACTTTCAGTTATAAGTTTAATACTTTTCTTTTTCTATTTAATAATATTTATATATGATTAGTTATATATTATTAAATACTTGTATGTATCGTTGTGGAAATAATATTAATGTTTTTTGTTGTTTATAATCTTTTGACAAATTAGGTTTTTAATGAATTAATTATTTGATATAGTGCTAAAATATTTTTAATTATTATTTCTTTTTGATTTAAAGATTTTTTTTTATTTTGTTAAATAAATTTAAATAAGAATTTGTCATGTTTGGGGCAATGTTATGATTAATAATAAAAACAATGGGAATGGAAATTATATATTGAAAATAAACAATTTTGGGTTGTGTAAAGTTGTTGGCTCTTTTGTAAAAATAAATATGTGGGATTTGATGGAAGATAAATGTAAAAAATTGATGTTTTTAAATAGTTTAACAGTGTAAAATCCAACAAATCCCAAA
>JAISIT010000066.1 GCA_031261915.1 Candidatus Methanoflexus mossambicus | reverse complement strand
TTTATATATTTTTTTTATATGTTTGTTAAAATTGTTTAAATATGATAAATAGTATTTTTGAGAGTGTTCAGTTTACTTTAGATGATTTTATATTGTTTTATGTTAGTTTTGATAGTGTTTTTAAATGTAATACATTTTTAAATAAAGATCTATGTTAGATTGATTATTCAATTTATGGTTTAGGAAATAATTATTTTGAATATAATTAGTGTGTTTGTGGTATTTTTTACATTTTTAAGAGGATAATAATTCTGAAAAATATATGGTTTTAAAATAACAAAAAATCACTGAAATCAACTATGACAAGCTCATTAATACTTTAGGATTCTTAAATCATCAAAAATACTATTCCCATTTTAAAAAATACTATTCCCATTTTAAAAAATAGTATTTAAAACATTTAATAATGGAAAAAAAGAAAAAACCTACACTAAAGAATAAATTAGTAATCAAAAAAAGAAAAAAAGAAAAAGTAAAAATAGAAAAAGAAAAAGAAAAAGAAAAAAATAAAATATTAAAAAATTAGTTGTCTTTGGAATTGTAGATTAATCCTAATGATCTTGCAAAGAAGATTACACTGAAAGAACCTATAATTAAAGCAGTTAATAATACTCCTACATAAGGTATTAATGAAATGATAAGACCTATAAAGAATATAATTGCCATGATGATAATAACTGTAATAATCCAAATTATGTATTTTCCCCAACCTATTTGACTAATAGTCTCAAATATTTGTTTAAAATCGAATGCAGATCCAAAATTGCCTTTATCAGCATATCTTGCAATACCTATATGGCATAATAATCCAAAGAGTATGAAAAGAATAGCTGCAATTATAAAAATGATTAAAGCTGTAATTGCAAGTTCTGGAGTAAATGTATTTTGAATTGCTGCTAATGTTAAAGCAGGATTATTAGTTGCATTTAAAAACATGAAATTCTTTTGATTTGCAACTATAAATCCAGTTAATCCAATTGTACATAAAATAAAAGTGATAATTGTTGGAATGATACCATATATTATTTCAATAACACATATTTTTATACCCTCTATGAATTGAGTTAATAAATCAAATTCTGGAAGTTCATCAGAATGTTTAATTGTATTTCTTATTATACTAAATTCATATCCTGTAGCAATTAACATGAAAATCATGGCAATTATTGGAACTATAATTTCTATAATTCCATTACCCATTAAAATTATATTTAATTTAAACCCTAGTAAAACAGCACTAATAGTAGATAATACTATTATTACTCCATATATTAAAAATTTTTTATAATCTGAAAGTGGAAACTTTAGACTATCTTTAAAAATTTCAGAAATGTCCATAAAATCACCTTTAAATTTTTTTATTAATCTTTTATTTTATTTTTTAATCTTTAATTTTATTAATTAAAGATAATTCATACTGTATAAAAATATATGACTTATAATATACTTAATTACTTATAATATAGTTAAATTATTTTTTTAAAAAAATTTTAGTTTTCTAACTTAAATGTAAACATTCAAAAAAATCAATATTTTTCTAAATTAAATTAGTTAAGTATTAAATAGTATTATATAAATATTTTATAACTATTTTGTTATTATATTTATTATTATATTTTATTCATATTTATTAAAAATATTTAAATGTAATAAAATAAATTAGCCATATATTTAAATAAGTAATATTATATAATTAATTGTATATAAAAGTTTCTAAAATTTTTTTAAAATCAATGTAATAGTGTTAATATTCTTTTATATTAATAATAAATTATAAATTAAACATATTTATAATTTCAATTTTTAAAAACAATAAAAATTCATAAAAATAAAGAAATAAAATGATATAAAAAAATTTGATATAAAAAAATTTGATATAAATAATGTGATATTAGTTTATTATTGTTGCAAAATTATTTAAAATAAAAACATTTATATAGTAAAAATATAACAATAGTTATATTATGTTGATTTATAAAAAAATATATGAAAATAGATATAAATATATGGAAAATATAAATGAAATATTTGATATAATATATAATAAATAAATTTAAAAATATAATACATAACTTTAAAATTATTATTAAACTTATTTAAAAAAAGAACATATATTATAAATCAATATAATAAATCAGATAATATTAAATTAATGTATTATTTGCTATTAATTTAGAAAAATATACAAAATTATACAAAAATATGCGAGTTACGATAATATGAGTGAAAAAAACTATGGAAATAGAACTATAGAGTTACATGCAGGTCAAGAAGAAGCAGATCCTACTACAGGATCAAGAGCGGTTCCAATATACCAAACAACCTCTTATGTATTTAAAGATACAGACCATGCAGCTAGGTTATTTGCCCTTGAAGAAACTGGAAATATATACACAAGACTTACAAATCCTACTAATGAAGTATTAGAACAAAGAGTAGCAGCTATTGAAGGTGGAGTGGCAGGATTATCTTTTGCTTCAGGTGCAGCAGCTATTACTACATCAATTTTAAACTTATCAGAAGTTGGAGACAATATTGTTTCAGCAGATAACTTATATGGTGGAACCTACTCTCTTTTCGCCAATACATTTCCTCACTTTGGAAGAAAAGTTAATTTTGTAGGGTCTCAAGATTTAGATGGATTTGCAAATGCCATTGATGAGAATACAAAAGCTATTTATGCAGAATCTTTAGGAAATCCTAAGTTAGATGTTCCTGATTTTGAAGAACTTGCTAAAATAGCTCATGAAAATGATATTCCATTGATTATTGATAATACTTCTGCTGTTGGACTTGTTAAACCATTAGAACATGGTGCAGATATTGTTGTTGATTCTGCAACTAAATTTATTGGTGGACATGGAACCAGTATTGGAGGAGTAATTGTCACAGGAGATAAATTTGACTGGGCTAATGGAAAATTCCCAGTATTCACCACTCCTGACCCTGCTTACAATGGATTAGTTTATGCAGATGCATTAGGACCTTTAGCTTACATTACAAGAGCAAGAGCAATCTTTTTAAGAGATGTTGGACCTACAATTTCTCCATTTAATTCATTTTTACTTCTTCAGGGCTCAGAAACTTTATCCTTAAGAGTAAAACAACATAGTGAAAATGCTCTTGAAGTTGCTAAATTCTTAAAAAATCATGATTCTGTTAATTGGGTAAATTATCCAGGTTTAGAAGATGATCCTGCACATGATGGAGCTAAAAAATATTTAAAAGGAGGATTTGGTGCTTTACTAGGGTTTGGTATAAAAGGTGGATTAGAGGCAGGTAAAAAATTCATTAACAATGTTAAATTACTCTCTCATTTAGCAAATATCGGAGATTCTAAAAGTTTAGTCATACATCCTGCTTCAACTACTCATTCTCAATTAACCGAAGCAGAACAAGCAGCTACTGGTGTTAGTCCTGATTTTATCAGAGTTTCTATTGGAATTGAAAATGTTGAAGATATTATAGCTGATATTGACCAAGCATTAAACAAAGCAACAGAATAAATTAATTTTTTTTTTTTTTTTTAATGTTAAAAATTTATATTATAAAGAATATATATTAATTAAAAATTATTAGCACGATTTGGAGTTATTCTATTAATTAATAATTAGTATTAACAATTAGTATTAATAATTAGTATTAATAATTAAATCTATAGTATTAATAATTAATAAATAAATAATTCCATTATTTTATAAAAAAATTATATATCTGGAAATTTACATTTTAATTATATTATTTCTACTTTTTTTATAGCTTTTTTTATTTTTAATTAATTTTACTCTTATTTTTTTTTATTTTTATTTTTAATGTATTGTAAAGTTGTTGGCTCTTTGGATAAAATAAGCAGTTTTTTTTAATTAAATTAATATTTATATCATCTCTTTAATTTTTTTATATTTTCTAAAAAATACTTTATTTTATATTTTATCATATTATTTAGTTTTTTTTTAAAAATCAATATTACTTAATTAAAATGGATTTTATAGTATTTTAATCAAATCATATATCTTGTTTGAATAATTGAAAGAGCCAAGATATTTACACAACCAATTTTTCTATGAATGTGGCTTTAATGGTGATATTAGGTTTTGTAAATTATTATAATATAAAAATATACATTTAATATATTAATATATTTAATATATTTAACATATTTAATATATTTAATATTAATTTAATTATCTTAAATTTATAAATGTGAGATTCCAAAAAAGAAGATGCCTAAAAAATCAAACCAAAAATTATAAGCATTGTTAAAAATAAATATTAAAACATAATTTTTTTTGATATTAAAGTTTATAAATAAACTATTTATTTTTTTTTTTTTTTTTTTTTTAAAAATTTGTAATAAATTACTAAAGTAATTAATATAGATTATTTAAATTAATATTTTGAATATTAAAATAATTATATATTAAACTAATTATAATCTCTATTTATAAAAATAAATTTATTAAATCAATAATTAATAAAAATAATTAAAATCAAAGATTTTTTCACTTTAAAAAGGAACTTTTAAATAAAATTGTTTAGTAAAAACTAAAAATAACCTAAAAAAACTAAAAATAACAAACTTTGAAGTAATTAATATCTAAACAAAGTTAGACAATTATATTTAAAACTATTTTTTTATTTAAAACTATTTTTTTTTAATCGAATTGGTATCTTAATTTCGTTAAATATATGTTTAATAATAAAAATAATACAATTAATGAAAAAGTAATACAATTAATAAAAATAATATAATTAATAAAAGTAATAAAAAAATGGAGATTTAAATGAAAGGCGAATCAGTAGGGAATGTTAAATTAAAATACTTTCAAAGTAATGAAACTTTAAAGTTAGAATCTGGAAAAACCCTTAAAGATATTGTTTTAGCATATGAAACCTATGGAACATTAAATGAAGATAAAAGTAATGCGATTTTAATTTGCCATGCGCTATCTGGAAATGCTCATGCTGCTGGTTGGCACGAGGGTGACAGGAAAGCTGGATGGTGGGAAATTATTATTGGACCAAATAAAGCATTAGATACTGAAAAATATTTCTTAATTTGTTCAAATTTTATAGGTGGATGTGATGGATCAACAGGTCCGTCATCAATTAATCCAGAAACTGGAAAAGAATATGGGCTTGATTTTCCAGTATTGACTGTTAAAGATATGGTTAGTGCTCAAAAATTATTAATTGACTATTTTGAAATAGATGAGTTGTTTGCTGTTATTGGTGGTTCAATGGGTGGAATGCAAACTCTGCAATGGATGATATGCTATCCAGATATTGTTAAAAAAGCTATTCCAATAGCTACAACATCACACTCATCTCCACAACAAATAGCATTTAATGAAGTAGGAAGACAAGCTATTATTAGTGATCCTGAATGGAATCATGGCGATTATTATCCTAATGGAAGAATTAATGGTCTTTCAATAGCTAGAATGATTGCACATATTACATATTTAAGTGATGCATCTATGTATGAAAAATTTGGACGGGATCTTCAATATAATACCGAAATAAGTTATAATTTTTCTACAGAGTTTCAGGTTGAAAGTTACCTCCATCATCAAGGTAATAGCTTCATAGAACGATTTGATGCCAATAGCTATTTATATATTACAAAAGCCATTGATTACTTTGATTTAACAAAAAATGGTTCTCTTATTGAGGGTTTAAAAGATGTTAAATCAAAAACATTAGTTGTTTCAGTTGATTCTGATTGGTTATATCCTCCAAGTCAATCAAAAGAAATTGTTACAGCTTTAAATGCTAATGAAGTGGATGTTAGTTATGCAGAATTGCAATCAACTTATGGTCATGATGCCTTTTTACTTGAAGGTGGTCAATTAAATTATTTACTTAAAAATTTCCTTGGAAATATTAATGCAGAAGATATAATGACTAAAAATCCTATTACTATATCAAATAGGACAGAAATTGAAGAAGCAGCTACTGTTATGATGGATAAAAACATAACTCATATTCCTGTTGTCAATTCTCAAAATAAATTAATTGGTATTGTTACTGCATGGGATTTATCTAAATCTATTGCTACACATACAGACAACCTTGAAGCTATTATGACCAGAAATGTTCTTACATGTAAGTATAATGAAAAAATAGAAGATATTGCAAGAAAAATGAAGGAATTTGATTTTTCTTCCCTTCCTGTTGTTGATGATGAAGGAAAACTCATTGGTATAGTCACAACTGAACAAATAAATCATTCTATGTTAAATTAGTTTATTTCACATTATTTTTGTTGATATTTTTAGTATTATTATTTTTAGTATTATTATTTTTAGTATTATTATTTTTAGTATTATTATTTTTAGTATTATTATTTTTAGTATTATTATTTTTAGTATTATTATTTTTAGTATTATTATTTTTAATATTATTATTTTTAATATTATTATTTTTAATATTATTATTTTTAATATTATTATTTTTAATATTATTATTT
>JAISIT010000062.1 GCA_031261915.1 Candidatus Methanoflexus mossambicus | reverse complement strand
ACTTAAGAAAAATATTCTCAAATTTTTCATGTCAAAAGTCTTTTTTTATGAAATCTTATTTAAATGAATAAATGATTTTTATAAAAATTAAATGAAAAATCCTTAAGTTGACAGCATTGAAATTTAATTAATAAAATTTTCTATTAAAATAATAATTTAGAGTTTATTTCATATCTAAAAGATATTTAAACCAAAATTCTGAATACTTAACTTTAATGATGAGTGCAGGATTAACTTTTGGTTTAATACCTACAACTTTTGGATTAAGTAATGGATTGATTAATCAAAGCCAATACTCAATTTTAACAGCAGTTTTAGTTGTAAGTGCAATAACTCCAAGTTTAATAGCTGAATGGAAGTTTCCAATTACTAATAATTAGTTATTAATACTTCAATAGCTTTATTCTTATTTTTATTTTTAAGCTGATAATTAGAATTAGAATAGCTATAATTTAAGTAGTTGGCATTATATTGTTTACACCAGTCTAAAAGAATGTTATTAGTTTTACCTTTGCTTTTTAACACATTTGATAATGCGAATTTAATATTCTTTGAGTTTAAATAGTCTAATAAATTTAATAAATCCTTTTCATCATTTTCCATCCAACCATTTTGTTCATTGTAAGATGCTAAGGTTATTAAATAAGGAGGATCTAAATATATAAAATCATCATCATCTAATTTATCTAATTTAACTTTCCTAAAATCTGTTGATGTGAAATTAATATTTTTATTCTTAATTTTTTCAAGAAAATTAGTTAAATTATTTCTTGAATTTTTATTAAAATCTCTTTTTCCAACAGGAACATTAAAAAAACCTTTTTTATTAAATCTAATCTGATTATTAAATGAAAATAAAATTAATGTATAAAAGTACAAGTATTTTGATTTTTTATTAAAGTTATTATTATTAAAATCATCCCGTAGTTGAAAGTAAGCATCTTTATTATATTTAGATAAACCTTGAGATGAATTACAATTGTAAAAATCATATCCTCTCTTAAAAGTATTAGATAATCCGTATTCATCAATAAGAACATCTATATTCTCAATTAAATCATTTATTTCTGTGTTTTTAAGAAATTGAAATAAATTTATTAATTCTTTTTCTAAATCATTACATAAAATTTGTTGTTTTGCATCTACATTTAATGCTACATTACATCCTCCACAAAATAAATCCACAAAATTATTGATTTCACATGGAAAGAGAGGAAGTAATTGCTTTAATAATCTATATTTTCCTCCAGTATAGTTTATGCATGATTTAGTTAGTTTCATAATATCCATAAATTATTTAATATTATTCAATTTTACAAAGATATAATAATTCTTTATGGTCTTTAATATCACTTTTACCAGTAGTATATGCTTTATATTCATAATCAAAAATTGTAACATTTCCTTTTTTATTTAATGAATTTAATATTTCATCATAACTAATTTTAGCATTAGATCGACCTACTCCTTTCTGTGCCATGTTGCTGTATGATACTAAAATATATTTGGAATTTATATTATTTATTAAATCATCAAATGCTTTAGGTGCATTTACTGTACAGTATTTACTTTTTAATTTAGTTCTATCCTTCATTTTACGAGCTATTCCAGTTAATTCTGGTTTTTTCCATGTTATTAAGTTCTCTAAAAGATGATAAGTATCTCCATATTGGCGAGAATTATAAGGAGGATCTATATAAAACAAATCAGCACTTATATTTTTTACTAATTCATTTGAATCCATATTATAAATTTCATTGTTTTGTTTAATGTTAAAACCATGAATATCTTCATTATCATTAATACTATTTTTATTAATATTATTCTTATTATTAGTTAAATAAGGCATGAGTAATTTGAGTGAATTAAGCTGGTCTAATGATTGCCTATAAGCATCATAATGCCCACAAGTATTAGCTATTTTATCAGTAGCATATAATAAACTTGTAAGTAACATAGCTTTTTCTCTAAAATTTAAATAATTTTTATTATCTAATTCTTCGATTTTTTCTCTAATATATCCAATTTTTCGCGCGTTACTTTGTGTGAAAAATGTACCTCCGAAGTTTAGAGAAAAATAATTATCTTCTGTAATTTCAGATCCAGAAATATTATTAAAATCTTTTATTAAATCACTTAATTTATTTAAATCTACATATTTATTAGAAAAAAAGCAATGATAAATAATAAAATTAGATTCCAAGATATCATTAACAATAATTTTTTTATTTAAGCTATTAAAATAATCTGCAACAATACCAGTTCCTGCAAAAATGTCAACAACAGAATTTACATTTTTTAAATTTGAAGTTACCTTGTTAATAAATCCTAAAAGCTTATATTTACTTCCTAAATATCTTCGATTGTGAATATAAAATTTATCTGTTTTATTAACATTATTATATTTAAAATTTAATGTATCTATATTAAAATGAGTGTTTTCTTTTAAATTCCCATAAATAGTTAAAGGTTTAATATCATTATTTATTACTTGGAATTTTTGTTGAATATCTGCCATTTTATACCTTTATTAAATAAATTAATTATAAAATTAAATAATTTATAATATTAAATTTAAAGAATATTAATAAAAAATATTAATAAAATTTATAAAATTTAATAAGTTCTATTAATAAACCATTAGGTAATTATATTAATTATTATTATATTAATATATTAACAACATACTATATAAAAATTTAGATACTTTATTCTTACAATTAAAAATCATTAAATTGGTAAAAATGAAAATAAAATCAGAATCCACATTTAATTTAGGAGATACAAGTTTTCGAAGAAAAACATTAATAGATGATTATAAAACATTGCTTTTAATATTAAATGAACACTTAAAAGAATTTCCCACATGGCAAAGCAATCCACAATCACAAGGAATGTTTTATAACTCTGTAATGAGTCAAACTGATTTATTTAAGAGAAATACAAATGAAGATCCTTCAAAAAGAGGTAGGACATTAACTAATTCATTAATAAAACCAGGTTTAATTAATAATAAAAGAGAAATAAGTGAAGTGGGCTTAAATTGGATTAATAATAACTCTAAATCATTTGATGCATTTGAGAAAATTTTATCTTTAAATAATGATAATATTCTTTTCATGAGACAGCTATTTAAATTAAGAGTTTACAGTGAAAATAAGAAGAACTACTTTTATCCTTATCGCATAGGATTAAAACTATTATCAATATATAAAAATATTCCAGAAAATGATTTATTACAAATTTTACACTTTATAAATCCTAAAATGAAACAAAAGGAGATAAATTTAATAATAACTAATTATAAAAAGGTCATTGATAATAAACAGGATTTTAATGATTTTATAAAAGAAAATTTTCAACAAATTAATTTTATATCTCAAAATAAACTTAAAAAAGCGGGAGAATTATTTCAATTAAATAAAATTGATGAAAAACTATTTAATGAAATATTTTTTAATCGTAAATCATCTAATATAAAGAAAAAATACTTTAAATTTTACAAAACAATAGAAGAATTCAATGAACTAATTGTAAATCGAAAAACCAGTGAAAACATTGCAAGTGGCAAAAATAGTGAAAATAATAAAAATAATAATAATCCATTAAATAATAAGCATGTATCCATTGATAAAAGAATAAAAGAATGTTTAGATGAACTTATTTCTTTATCAAAAGAGGAATCTATTAAAAAAGCTTTTGGTTTTAATTCAGTAGTTTTTAAAATTCCTAAAAGGCTTAAATTAACTGATAAAGAATTTATAGATACATTCATTGAAATTAATCTTAATAATCCATTATTAAGTAAAAATAAATTAGATTTTTTTGCTACTTTCATATCATCTAAAAAATATGATATTATTAGTGAGTATTCTGATATGACTAAAAGAACCTTTAATTTAACTGGATTATTTAATTTTAAAAATGGATTAGTTAGTTTAGTAAATTCAACACTTATTAAATATTTAATAAACGAAATTAAAGATAAATTCCAAATAGCTGGAGAAGAAAACATAGAATCCTATGAAAATAACATAAATAACATATTTTATAAAGATTTAAGCTTAATGGAAATTCTAAATCTCACAAAAGATGATGTAAATAATGTAGTTAATAAGCTATATAAAGAATTTAATATTCAAAACTTAGATGAACTTAAACAAATATTTGAAAATAAAAAAGAAAAAAGGTTTAGAAAAATTGTTGAAGAAGAATTTAATAAGAATAAAACATTAGAATTACTTAAATTATTTATTAATCGTTGTGATGAAAATGATAAAAAGATTCAAGAAATTGTGACAGATTCTGCAACAGTTCCAACAATTTTTGAATATATTCTTGCAATTGCATGGTATCATATCTCAAATAAAGATTTTTCATTATATAATTCCTTAAATCTAACTTTAGACGGAAATTTAAAACCATTAACACATGCAGGAGGGGGTAAAGGCGATATAGTTATAAAAAGTAAATTTGATACAATAATGTTAGAAGCTACTTTAATGAATAAAAATGCTCAAAAAAGAGGAGAATTAGAACCAGTAATTCGCCATTGTGCGAATTTAGCCATTGAAGAAGAAAGTGAAGATAACCAAGATGTAATTACTATATTTGTAGCAAATCAGTTAGATAACAATGTAATAAATATATTTCGTGCAGTTTCTTTTGTTGAATTAGAATCAACACACAAAAGGGGAGAATTTATTAAAGGAGTAACCATATTTCCACTAAAAATAGAAGAATTAGAGCTCATGATTGAAAAGAAGATTTCTTCACTAAATTTAATATCAACTATAAAAGATAATTATAATGAAGATATAAATGAAGTTAAAGTAGGATGGAGAGAAAAAGTTATTAAAGATATTTTTAATTAAAGAAAATGGCAATGTAAAAAAGCACTGGGAAATTTAAATTTAAAAAGTTACTTAAAATTTTCATATTTAAAATTTAAGCTATTTAAATGAAATTATTTTTTAAAAATCCCAGTTGAATTTTACATAGCCACAAAATAAATGATTAAATTTTTAAATTTATTCATTTTTTATTTTCCATCTTCTTTTTTTTATTTTTCTTGTTTATATGTTGATTGTAATTCAGTATTCATCCAATCTGGAGCATGTTGTGTGGGGATTGTTATTATTAAATCTTCCATATTGTTTATAACAAAAGTAACATCTTCTTGAGGAACTTCAATTAAAACTAAATATTCAATATCGATTTCAGCTAAATTTGAAGCTCTTTCATA
>JAISIT010000051.1 GCA_031261915.1 Candidatus Methanoflexus mossambicus | reverse complement strand
TAATAATAATTTTAATAATAATTTTAATAATAATTTTAATAATAATTTTAATAATAATTTTAATAATAATTTTAATAATAATTTTAATAATAATTTTAATAATAATTTTAATAATAATGATATTTAGTTTAGGTTTTGATCAAACTTTTTCTAAAAGTTTGTATAGTTAGTTTAGGTTTTGATCAAACTTTTTCTAAAAGTTTGTATAGTTAGTTTAGGTTTTGATCAAACTTTTTCTAAGGGGTTTGTTTTAATAATATTGTAGTGATTTAATGAGTATAATAAGTTTTATCATTGGAGTGTAGGCATAATATTAACATTAATTTGTTTTATGTTTGCTAATCTTTAATTTTGGAGCAGATTTTACATTTTTATTCTTAAATCTTCTAGATGGTAGTGAAAATCCTCAAGATTTTATAAACATGACTAATTTGTTAAATAACTCAATTTATGTTGATAATTTTATTAATTTAGCTATTGCAAATAGTGTAAATAGTTAAAATTAAATAAATAATGAAGTTTTGAGTTTATAGAAGTTTATAATATATTACTCATGAATTCATTTATATACGCTGTCAAAGTCAATTGGATTTTTTGATTTTTTTCATCTGTGTAATCTTAAAGTTCGATAATTTGCTTTGTCATATTTGATAATGTCAATTATGGAGTAGAGTAATGATCTTGGGTTTTTGGATGTGTGATTTTTATCTCTTTAGAAAGATCCCCTATTCTTAATTGAGTAGTGGATA
Organism: Candidatus Methanoflexus mossambicus; assembly: GCA_031261915.1. Taxonomy (GTDB): domain Archaea; phylum Methanobacteriota; class Methanobacteria; order Methanobacteriales; family Methanobacteriaceae; genus Methanoflexus; species Methanoflexus mossambicus. The sequence goes on along the minus strand of JAISIT010000051.1, from coordinate 46,532 downwards.
CTTTGTAATTTAGCTAAATGCCAATAAATACTTCAACCAAATGTTGAATTTTTTGTAAAACAGTTTGTTTTTTTTCTTCACGAGCACCATTTCTACGAGATGTTGGTGGTAAAAGGCTATCAAGTTCTGCACCTGCTGGATCAACATTACCTTTTTTAATTGATTTTTCAATAAACTCTTTAGAACCTTTTTTTAATTTTTCAACTTCAGAAAGTTCTTGTATTTGGACATCTTTTTCATTCTTAGCAAAGGCATAAAATGACATTAAAATATCTTCTGTATTCTTCAGTCGTGTTAAATCAGTTTGATTGATAAAATTCATAATTAATTCTTCTTTAGCACGAATTCCTAGACTAGAACGAATGACACGTCTAATTTCTGTTTTCATTAATTCAATATCGTCATGTTCTTTCGATTTTTCAAGAATTAGTTTTAAAATATAATCTAAGTTAATTTCATCTGTTTTTAGTAATTCAATTTGAAATTCAACATCAGAAAAATCAATTCCTCCTTTTACACTTCCATCTGCACCACCATTTTGTTTTGTAGTTAAAATCTCTTCTCTGATATCAACATAAACACTTTTCATGTCTTGCATTTGTCTATCAGTAATAATCGAATCGAAGTTTTCAAATTCATCGAAATTTTTTAGAATATTCTCTGATTTTAGTAATTCTCCGAACAATTGCACAAATTTTTTTTTATCTGAGCCCAGAACAATTTCAGTTGGTTCAGGAAATTTATCAAGGATTTCATCACATAAATCAACATATCCTTTAACAGTTTGTTTAGTTTCTTCATCTTTAAAACCATACATATATTCTTCATAACTTTTCTCAAGAATTACATTCACACTATTTTCATCACCAAAAGTTTTTATGGCATCTTTAGTTGCTTGTTCTAAATTCCTAAAACAAACAATATTTCCGAATTGCTTTACTTTATTTAAAATACGATTTGTCCTAGAAAAAGCTTGAATCAAGCCATGATAACGAAGATTTTTATCTACAAATAAAGTGTTAAGAGTAGGTGCATCAAATCCAGTTAAAAACATACCTACAACAATTAGTAAGTCTATTTTTTTATCTTTTACACTCTTGGATAAATGTTTGTAATAATTTTGAAACTCATTTCCGTTTGTTGAAAAATTGGTTTTAAAATAAGTATTATAATCACTAATCACATTATCAAGAAACTCTTTTGCACTAGAATCTAATGCTGATGGTTTAAAATCTTCTTCGGGAATATCGCCGATTGCATTTTGTTCTTCATTTGCTGAAAAACTATATATTGTAGCGATTTTTAACCGTTTTTCTTCAGGTAATGTAGCTTGCTGTTTTTGAAATTCTTCATAATACATTTTTGCTTCAAGGATGTTTTGAACGGCAAACATTGCATTAAACCCCTTTAATCTACGTTGTTTAATATCATATTGTTCATTACGTCTTGTTTTTGTATCATAAACTTTCATAATATGCCGTGTAATTTCAGCAATTCGCTTTGGATTAGATAACATCTTATTTTCGATTTTTTTGGATTGGTTTTTATCATACTCATTTTCTGCTGCTTTAAATTTGATATTAACATTGTTGTAATCTACTTTGAATTTTAAAACTTTCCCATCACGAATTGCATCTGTAATTACATAACTATGTATTTGAGCACCAAAAACACCTGCAGTTGTATCAGCTCCTAAAGCATTTTCTACAAAAATAGGTGTTCCTGTAAAACCAAATTGATAATAATGCTTAAATGATTTTTTAATTCTTTTTTGTGCTTTTCCAAACTGTGACCTATGGCATTCATCATAAATCAGCACACAATGTTTATCATAAATATCATGTTGCTGATTTTTCTTCACAAACTCATTTAATTTTTGAATTGTCGTTACAACAATCTTATTGTCTTTTTTTTCAATACTTCTTTTTAGTTCTTTTGTGTCTTTACTGCCATTGACACTATCTGGCTGAAATTTTTGGTATTCTTTCATGGTTTGATAGTCTAAATCTTGCCTATCTACAACAAAAAACACTTTATCAATGTAAGATAATTCAGTTGCCAACCTAGCCGTTTTAAAAGAAGTCAATGTTTTTCCTGACCCTGTAGTATGCCAAATAAAACCCCCTGCTTCAACTTTTCCAGAGTTTTTATTTTGATAGCTTGATTCAATTTTCCATAAAATCCGCTCAGTAGCAGCTATCTGATATGGTCGCATGATTAATAAAGTATCATTTACATCAAAAACACAATATTTTGTTAAAACTTCAAGAACTGTCCTTTTTTCAAAAAATGTTGCGGTAAAATCTTCTAAATCTCTAATAACATGATTTTTTGCATCCGCCCATTCACAAGTAAATTCATAATGGTTTTTATTTTGAGCTGTTGTATTTGCAAAATACCGTGTATAAGTCCCATTTGAAATCACAAAAATCTGTACATATTTATAAAGTGAATTATCAGAATTAAAACTCTCTTTACTATAGCGATGAATTTGATTAAAAGCCTCTTTTAAATTTACTCCACGCTTTTTCAATTCAATATGAACTAATGGCAAACCATTTACTAAAATCGTGACATCGTAACGGTTATGGTGTGTTCCTGTTTGTTTGATTTGATGTGCTACTTGCAATGAATTATTGTGAATATTTTCTTTATCAATGATTTTTATATTTTTTAAATGTCCGTCATCAAAAATAAAATCATAGATATGGTTTTCTTGAATTTTCCGAGTCTTTTCAGTCATTCCATCATTTGGAGCATCAAGATATTCAACTAAAAAGCGATTCCATTCACTTGCTGTAAACTCTACTTTATTAAGTTCTTCTATTTTTGTTTTCAAATTTGCATAGAGTTCCTCAATAGTATTTCCTTTAAATAATTTATATCCTTGATCTTTTAGATTTTTTATCATTTCACTTTCCAATTGAGCTTCGCTTTGATAGGTATCATGTCCCCGTGCTGGTCGTTCATATTTTGCTAAAATAATGCCATTTGTCATTTCAGCGATTGAAGAAGTATGATAAATTTCTTTCGTTTCATTCATTGTCTGTCATCCTCCAGTTATAATCAGAAATAAATCTATTAAAAATACGAATCAAAAATTGTTGCTCATGAGGTTCTAGTTCTCTTGTTTCTAAAGCAGAATGGTTGCTATGACTATATAAATTGATCCTACGAATATATGCTTCTCTATTCTCCTCTGTAATCAAATTTTTCCAGCCATCATAACCTAAAAAATGAGCAGTTTTCTCTAAAACATTTCGCATCAAATTGAAATGAAATCGCTTAATATTATTATTCTCTATTGCACTTTTTATTTCATCAATCAATAATAAATGATATCCAAAAGGTGAATCAGAATTTTTTAATGATTTTAATAAATACTTGTCCTCATCTTTTTTTAAAACATATTTATTAGCATTATTAAAATCATTGTGCAATACATTGTAAAATAAGGCATGATGAGTAGAAATAATAAATTTTAAACCATTATCACTTTTAGATGTTTTCACCAAGTTAACCAATTCCAAAGCTGAATCAATCACATTATTATCATCAAAAGAAGAAATAGGATCATCAATACAAATATATTGAATTGGATTGAATTCATCGTTACTACGATCATCTACTTCATCAATATTTAACTCATCTATAACTGTTTCCATCAATACAAAGAAAACAGACCAGATAAAAATACTCTCTTCACCTTTAGAAACTTTGATATTATCAACCGAATTTTCATCTCCAGTTACTAAACTAAACGATACTTCCCCATTTGCGATATCAATAATTGGCTCAATTTTAGAAGAAGTGAATTTACGAAACTTTTCTGCAATTTCATTTTCTTTACCTTGGTCTTTAATCAAAGAAATGAATGTTGAATCGTTGTTAATTTTCAATTTTCTTTCTTCATCATTATCTAAATCATTATCCCAATAGAACAAATCTTCGGTAAATGCATTATAGTAAATAACATGCTTTATTGTTTCATCATCATCACTAATTTCATTGACTAAATTTTTAAATTCCATAGAAAGTCGTGTTTTCCCAGTAGCATTAAAAGCAAAAAGCAATGTAACTTTCTTTTGAGAATCTTTAATTTTTTGTGCAATATCCTCCAATGACTGAAATTCTTCCATATTGTCACCTTCCTAAAAACTTACTCCTCTTTCTGAAAATTCAATAACTGTTCTCTGTAATAAGAATATTGTTTTTCACGTTGCGCGATTTCTTTTGGTAGAAATCCTTCTGCAGATTTGATTAAGTCTTGAAATATCGATAAAACTTTAACTACCTCCTTTTGAATATTAATCGATGGAACAAGAATCTTAACTTTTTTTAAATTTTCATTATAAAGCCTACCAATAGTCCCACCAGTAGAAGCATATTTGTACCAATCAATTTTTTTATAATAAAAATACAAATACTCATTTAGCACTTTATTTTTATCATGTTCAAGCCACACTATATTACTATCTTGAAAATAAGCTGGCTTACCATCAAAAATCACGGTTCTACCAATAGTTCCTGATGCAGATAACAAAATATCTCCTTTCTTAGGATAACTATATTTTGTTTTATATTCTTCATATAAATCTTTATTAATAAATGCATTTGCTACTTTCCCAAATGTACCAATTTTATAAAAAGGAATATCTCCAAAACTTGAAGTTTGATTTTTCATGATACGCTTATTCATAGAAATCTTCCCAATTTCTCCCAAAGTTTTCCATTCAACAGCATTATCTTCAAGTTTAAGAGATAATTTTGACAAATAACTTTCACTTAACAGCAAATTGAGATAATAAGAATATTGTTTTTTACGTGCTGTAAGCTCCGCTGTAAGCTCCGCTGTAAGCTCCGTGAATTTATCAAGGATATTGACTATTTTTTCTTGTGTGGGTATGGAAGGGATTGGGATTTTAATTTTACCGACATCTTGCCCGTAAACATGTGGAACTCCACTGCCACGTTTTAAATCATGTATCTTATGCTGATTCATTAATAAAAAATGATATAAATACCGAATAGAAATAATCTTATCATTCTTTGGAATAGCAGAAAATGCATCACTTATAAATATTGGCTGTTTCCAGTAACTAACAAAGCCAGCATAAGCACCACTCCCAGCGATTGCGATAACAGGAGGTTCTCTATTACTAACATTATGATAGTATGCTGGCTTCTGACCTCCAGCAATTACAGGAACATTTCCTTCAGTAACTTGCTTTTTAGTAATTGCTTGCCCTCGTTGAAAATCCACAATTTCTTCAAGCTTCTTCCAATTAACTTTTTCATTTTTAAGGATTTTTTTAATGTTTTCCATTATAGTCCCTCCTTTTTCTTACTTGGCAGTTGTCAACTTATAGTTGACAACTGAATTTTCGTCTAATTCACCATTTGAAATAGATTTAACATGTCTAATATATCTACTAATGTTTTGTTTGGTTGTTTGAAATAATTTAACTATTTCCATTTGTATTAACCAAACTGTTCCATTATTTAGTTGTAATTCAACTTTTGTTAAACCCTCTTCAGTATTATAAATGATAATTTCATTATTCATGACTTAACTCCTTTACAATTTCATTAATGGAGGCGCGTAAAGTATCAATTTTAGTGGTAGTTTCCTCAATCTCTTTATTTAAAACATTAATATCAATGACTTCTCGAGTATCTTCTTTTTCCACATAAGTAGAAACTGATAAAATATAATCATTTTCAGCAATTTCACTATTATCGACATAACGGGCAAAATAATCTTTATCTTCTCTGTTATGGAATGTATTAATGATATTATTAATGTTATTATGTTCTAAGATATTATTATTCGTTTCTTTTTTGAATTCTTGGATAGCATCAATAAATAATGTTTTATTTTCTGTTTTATTCTTTGCCATTACCAAAATGCAAGTAGCAATTGATGTACCAAAGAAAAGATTTTCTGGTAGTTGAATCACACAATCAACAAAGTTATTGTCCACTAAATACTGACGAATCGTTTTTTCAGCTCATTTACGATAAAAAATACCTGGGAAGCAAACAATTGCAGCACGTCCCTTACTTGATAAATACGATAGTGAATGCATGATAAATGCATAGTCGGCATAATTTTTTGGTGCTAGTTTCCCTGCAGGTGCAAATCGTTCATCATTAATTAATGTTGGGTCTGAATTCCCTACCCATTTAATTGAATACGGTGGATTTGAAACAATTGCATCAAAAGGTTTATCATTATCATGCAATGGATTTAATAAAGTGTCCCCACGTTTAATTGAAAAGTTATTGTAATTGACATTGTGAAGAAACATGTTCATCCGAGCCAAATTATAGTTTGTCATATTAATTTCTTGACCATAAAAACCATCTTCAATAATATGATTATCAAACTGTTTTTTCATTCGCAATAATAATGAACCACTTCCACATGTTGGATCGTAGACTTTATTAATATTAGTTTTGCCATCCATCACAAGGTGGGCTAATAGTTGTGAAACTGTTTGGGGAGTAAAAAACTCTCCACCAGATTTGCCTGCATTACTTGCATAGTTTGAAATTAAATATTCATAAGCATCACCAAATGCATCAATATCATTATCTTGGAAATTTTCAAAATCAATATCAGCAATACCCGAAAGAATGGCACACAGACGGTCATTCTTTTCTTTAACTGTTCCACCAAGGCGATTACTTGTTGTATCTACATCTTCAAATAAACCTTTTATATCCTCTTCTGATGCAAAACCAATAGCACTCTCTTCAATTTTCTTAAAAATATTGGCTAAATCAATATTTAAATCGTTGTTTTCCTTAGCAACTTTCACTACATTTTCAAATAATTGACTAGGAAGAATAAAAAATCCTTTATCTTGAACAGTGCCAGGTTTAAAATCCTGTTCAGCTTCTTCATCTGTAATTTGAGCATAATCAAAATCAACATCCCCTGCTTCGTGCTCGGCTTTATTAAAGAAGTCCGTCATATTTTCAGATATGAAACGATAAAAAAGAATGCCAAGGATATATTGTTTAAAGTCCCATCCATCCACGGCTCCTCTAACATCGTCAGCGATTGCCCATATTTTACGATGTAATTCTGTTCGTTGTGTGCTTTCATTAGATATCTTTGTTCTTTCTGCCATTTTATAATCTCCATTTTCTATGTTAAAAATATCTCTAAAATCAACATCAATGGTTTTGTCTTCTTAAACGTATAAGTTTTAACTTGTATTCAAGTCTTTACTTTCTTCTTTAATGTTTTGAGAATTTTTGGTTTGTGTAAATATCTTGGATCTTTTGTAAAAATAAGCATGTGGGATTTAAGGGAAAATAAATCTAAAAAGTATAGTTTTTAAAGTAGTTTTAATAGTGTAAAATCCAACAAGTCTTAAACTATTTTTATATTACTTTTAGCATATAAAATTTTTTATTAAAATAAGAAAAAAAAATAAAACCCAAAATACCAAAAAATAACAAATATATTGTAAAAAGAAAAAATAAAGAAAATCTATTTTCTAACTTAATTAAATTCAGTAAAGAAATTTTAAGAAAAAATCAAAAAAAGATTCATAAAACCAAAAATGATCTGAAAATTCCAAAAAAAGTAATACCATACTCAAAGAGCCAATAATTTTACAAATATCTAAAAAAGAAAATAATCTCATAAATTGAGGAATTCACTAATTTGAGAAGCTTTAAAACCTGTTCCGTAGTTTTTTAAAGCTAAATCTCCAGCTATTCCATTTAGATAGGTTGCTAATATTGCAGCGTCAAAAAGATCATTAGTTTTGCTTATTAATGCAGTAGCTATTCCTGCAAGGGAGTCTCCTGTTCCTCCTTTGCTCATATATGGATTTCCTGTTTTATTTATTTTAATTTTGTTTTCTTTAAAAATTAAATCATATTTTCCTTTTAAAACAACGGTTCCTTTAATTTCTTTAGTTATTGATTGGAGAATAGCTGTTTTATTATATGTTTGAGAGTAGTAATTTAATTTATCAAAATTTAGATTATCTTTATTAATCTGTTTATTTACTCCTTTTTTTTCTATTATATCTTTAAAAATTGTTTTAAATTCATTTAAATGGGGAGTAAGAATAATATCTTCTCTATTTTTTATTAAAGATAAATCTATTAGTTTTAATCCATCAGCATCTATAACAATTGGTTTTTTAATCTTAGCTATTAGGATATTAAATAGTTTTTTTGTTTCTTCTTCTTGTCCTGCTCCTGGACCGAGTAAAACGGCATCTACTTTTTTTGCAATATCCAGTATTGTATCTAAGCTATCTAAATTTAAATAATCTCCTTTTTGAGGGCTAACAATAAAATCAGTTGATTTTGATTTTATTATTTGGCTATTGTTTTTTGAGCTTACAATATAAACTAAATCTATTCCAGTTCCATGGGCTGAAAGACCAGCTATTGTTGGAGCACCGTGATAATTTTTATTTCCCCCTACAATTAGTATTTTTCCATTTTTTCCTTTGTGGGTATTTGAATCTCGTGTATTTAACCTTTTTAAATCTCCTTTTCCAGTAAATATTTCGGCTTCAATCGGTATTCCAATATCAGAAATTATTAAATGTCCTGTTAACTCTTCTCTGGCTTTTTTTACTCCTGATTTGACTTTATGGAAACTTATAGTGTAATTTGGTTTAACTGCAATATCAGATATTTCTCCTGTTAATGGATCCATTCCTGATGGAACATCAATAGCTACACTAAGTGCATTTGAATTGTTTATGATTTCAATAGCTTTTTTTACCTTTGTTTTTAATTTTCCTTTAATTCCAGTTCCTAATATGCAATCAAGAATAATATGTTCACTAAAACTTTCTGATTTTGATATTTCAATGTTTTTTAAATCATCAGAGTCTTCAATTTCTATAATATTTATTCTTGAAAATTTAGGATATAAATTTTTTAATATTTCGTAATTTGTTTTCGCATCTTTTGATTTAATGTCTTTTTCTTTTGTTAAAAGATAAATATCAACTTCAAAACCTCTGTTTAATAGATGTCGAGCTGCAACAAATCCATCTCCACCGTTTCCACCACTTCCTGTGAAAATAGCTATTTTAACTGGTTTTGAAAATGTGAATGTAGATAATTTAGCTATTTCATCTGAAATTGCCTTTCCAGCATTTTCCATAAGGCATAATCTGCTTAAACCAAGATCTTCACAGTTAATATCCGTTGCAATCATATCTATTGGTTTCATTGTTATATTCCATTAATTTATTAAATAAATATAATTTAAAGATTAATAATTAAAGAATCAAAGAAAAAAAATTATAAAATTAAATATAAGAGATAAAAAATTAAAATAATAACATTAAAATTAAATTATAATAAATAGATTTAAATGTAAATGAAATTAAAGAAATTAAAAGTATTTATAAAATACTTATTTTTTCATTAATTTTTGATAAATAGCTGCTTGAAGACCATGGTGTTTAATCATACCTTCAATTTCTCTTTGGTCGTTGGTTTTATCTTCAAAGCTGATTTGATCAATGTCATGTAAGCTAAATGGAGATTCTCTTCCAACAACAGCTATTCTTCCTTTAAATACTTTAAGAATAACTTTTCCAGTGACTCTTTTTTGCATTGAGTCAATTAAAGCATCTAAATCTTCTTTTAATGGCTCTTGCCATAATGCACTATAAACTAAATCAGCATAAATAGTTGAAACGCCTTCAAGGAAACTTAACTCACTTTTTGATAAAACAAGCTGTTCTAAACCTTTATGTGCTTCAAGGAGTAATGTTGCACCAGGAACTTCATAGACTTCACGGCTTTTAAGTCCAATTATTCTATCCTCGATAATATCTATCCTTCCAATACCATGACTACCAGCAATTTCATTTGCAATCTTAATTAAATCAATTAAAGGTTTTTTATCATCATTAATAGCTATTGGAATACCATTTTCAAATTCAATGGTTATAATCTCTTCATCATCCTTTGCATTAGCTATTGAGCTTGTCCAATCGTAAGCTTCTTCTGGAGGGATGTTTATTGGGTCTTCAAGCAAATCTCCTTCAATGGATCTTCCCCATATATTCTCATCTATGCTAAATATGCTGTCTGGAGATATTGGAATTCCTCTTTCCTCTGCATATAGCTGTTCTTCTGTTCTTGTCAGATTCATTTCACGAACAGGAGCTATTATTTTAAAGTCAGACATTGATTTTATAATACTTTCAAATCTAAATTGATCGTTACCTTTTCCTGTGCATCCATGGGCAATAGCTACTGCGTTTTCTTTTTTTGCAAGTTCTATAATTTTCATAGCTATTAAAGGGCGAGCTAAAGCTGTGCTTAAAGGATAACCTTCATAACTTGCATTTGCTTTGATTCCTTTTGATATAAAATCATTAGCAAATTCATCTTTAGCATCGATTGTCACATGTTTATACACATCAAGAATATTTGCAACTTCTTCTGCTCTTTTTATATCTTCAATGGGTTGTCCAACATCTACACAAGCAGTTATAACTTCACTATTATAGTTTTCTTCTAATAATTTCACACATACGGAGGTATCCAATCCTCCACTAAATGCTAAGACTACTTTTTCACTCATTTTATCCATTACCTATGATGTTTGTAATAATATTTTGTAATAATATTTTGTAATAGCTATTTATAATTGATTTTATAATTTTTTTATTTTTATTAAAAATTTTTAATTTAAAGATTAAAATCTAATAATAATTAAAAATTTCACTTGTAATAATCAGTTGTAATAATTAAGAATGTTAAATTAATAATTAATTATATATAAATTAATAGTATATATTTATATTATAAATGTTTATAGCATTAAATATTATATAAAAAATACTATAAATATATTATTATTAAATTTTTATAGATTATTATTAAATTTTTTTATTGGTGTTATTTGATGAGTAAGAAACCATTAGATTTTAATTATATTTCTTATAAAACTGGAGGAAACCTTCGTGAAAACAGAGTTTTAGCTGCTTATTTTCCAAATACGCCTATAATAAATTGGATAATTGAAAAATCTAAAAATGGAACAGGAATTTATAAATTTACTAATTTAGATTCCAAAGATAATGATGAAAATGGAGATTATCGAGTAGCTATTCTATCTGGAGTCCATGGTAATGAGTTACCACCACAAATAGCTACTCTTCATCTTATAAATAAATTAAATTTTTCAAACATGAATGGAACTGTTTATGTTATTCCTTTCTTTTCTCCAAATTCTACTATGAGAAATTCAAGATATTTTGATGGTTTAGATTTAAATAGATATTGTGATATTCCAGGCAATATTGGATATGATTTAATAGCTATTTTAAAAGATTTAAAAATTGATGCAGTGGGAGATTTCCATTCAACAGGACCTAATGCAAACCCTGGTTATGAAAGTGTAATGTCGTCCAATAGACCTTCTAAATTAAGTGCTGAAATTGGAGAATATATTTCTAAATTTGTAGGATCAAGATGGATTCAATATGAAATGGCAGGTCAAGCATTTAAAGGTGCAATTGAAGATGAATTAAATTTAAATGGAATTCCAACAGTTACCTGTGAAGTTTTAGCTTATGAAAAACATATTACTAATATAGCATGGCAACAATCATTGTTACAAATGAAATATTTTTTAAGATTTTTTAATATAATCTAATAAATTTTGTATATAATATAGTTATTTTACATATAATTCCATACAATTTAGTTATTTTACATATAATTCCATATAATTTAGTTATTTTGCATATAATTCTATACAATTTAGTTATTTTGCATATAATTACATATAATTAAATATATTGGATATATTATTTTAAATATTGCTATTATAATTATTTAAATGTATATTATGGTTTAATTTATTATTTTAAATATTGTTGGGTTTAATTTTATTATTTTAAATATTATTAAAATAGGTGTAAAAATGAAAGTTCCACAACATACTTTAAAGTTTAATTTGAATAAAAAAGAAGAACAAAAGATTTTAAATATACTAAGTAAAGGATGGAAAACCAATGTAAACATTCCAGATTTTAAAGAAATTAGAAGATCACCATCTTTTTCATCATCCTCAAGTTCTTCAACTTCCATGGCAATAAAAATGCCTTTATCAAATTCAAACAATAATTTTCCATTAAATATTCCAGTAGATTATTTTAAAATAATAGGATCAGATGAATTTTTCATTAATCCAAATACACAAAATCGTGAGATTAAAACTATTGTTAAAATGGCAGATCAAGGAATTATCATCGAAAATGGAACTGTTGATGGTGGACAACTTCGTTTACCTTGGAAAGCTATTTTAAATGCAGATAAAAAAGGAAATAACATTATTTTAGATTTAATCTATGACCAAACTTTAAAATTTTCAGGTCCTCCTGTTTATAGAGAAATTAAACAATCTTTAAGGTTTATATTGAAGTTTATCAATGACCATATTAAAAAAGATTAATTAAATATGAAAATTAAGTGAAATTAGGTAAAATTAGGTAAAATTAAATTAAATTAAATAATATTTAGATAGTAGACAATCATATAGCATTAAATAACAACAACATAGCATTAAATAACATTATAAATTGTTAAATAGTATTAGATATAATTAAAAAATTTAAATAGCTATTATTTTTGAGTTTCCATGTCATCGTATAAAGTTCATTCAGTATTTGCTTTTATTTTTTCATTTTTCTTATTTTTAAATCCTTTTTCCATGGTTTTAGCTATTGTTGGGGCTAATTTGCCTGATTATGATCACAAAGTAAATCATTCGAAAATTCAAAAGATGATTATAATTGGTTTATTACTATGTATAGTTTTATATTTTCTTAATTTACCATATTATGTGGGATTAATAATTATATTAATAGCTATTATTTTTTATTTTTCAAATCATAGAGGTTTTACTCATTCAATAGTAGGTGCGATAGTATTTTCTTTTTTACTTTCTTTATTATTCTTATTTTTTTATCAATTAGTTTTTTATCAGTTGTCTTTTAATCAATTTCTAAATTTAAATGTTTTTTATGGAATTAATATTGCAGATATTATATTTTCTATATTTATCCTCTTTTTAGTTTATATATTTGTTAATAAAAAGCTATTTATCCCTATTTTACTTTTATATCTAATTGGAATAATCGTTTTTCCAATATTTTCAATTTTTTCATTTAGCAATACATTTAATACATTTAACAATATAAGTTATAATATAATTCCTAATATAAGTTATAATATAATTCCTAATATAGATTTCATGAATATTTTTGGAAATAGTTTCTTTTTATTTGTAATGATTTTTTTATCAATATTTTTTGGTATTTTTTCTCATTCTGTTTTAGATTCATTTTCTCAAAAAGGAGTTGAAGTTTTAAGACCTTTTTCTTCTAAAAAATTTCATAAATCCTTTGGACTTTTATTTGTTTTAATTTTTATATTATTGTCTCTTTTAAATGTAATATTTTTAGCAATAAATCATTCTAATATTATTTTTCTTATTTTTTAGCATAATTATTATTTAATTATTATTTAATTATTATTTTAACTATTATTTTAACTATTATTAAAATTAATATATTTTTTAATTAAAATTATTATTGTAGTTTTTATTAATATTACTATTATATGTATTATATGTATTATTGATATTATTGTTATTATTGATATTATTGTTATTATTGATATTATTGTTATTATTGATATTATTGTTATTATTGTTATTATTGTTATTATTGTTATTATTGTTATTATTGTTATTATTGTTATTATTGCTATTTAAATTTAGAAATATTTATAAATATAAATATTAATAATTTAATATATAAATAATATATAATAAATAATCATGATAAATTTAATTTTCATACTTTTAAAATTTTAATCAAATATTTGGAGATTTAAATGTTTTTAAAAAGATTTTATTATGGGATTTTATATTTTTTAGTTTTGATTTTTGAAATAATAAAAGCAGTTTTTGACACTTCTAAATGTTCTATTAAAGGTGATATTGATCCTGTAATTTATAATATCAAAACAGATTTAAAAAGACCAATATCACAAGTAATATTAGCAAATAGTATAACATTAACTCCAGGGACACTTACAATAGATATTGATAGTGAAAATTGTATTATTAAAGCATCAGCTATTTATCCTCGTGATATAAAGGATATTATTCCTTTTGAACCTTATATTAAGAAAATGCTTGAATAATTTTGTTTTACTTTATTTTTTGTTTTACTTTATTTTTTTTAAAGTTTATATTTATTAATCAATTAGGTTTATTAATTAGGTTTATTAATTAGGTTTATTAGTCAATTAAGTTTTATTAATTAGGTTTATTACTCAGTTAGGTTTATTAATTAGGTTTATTACTCAATTAAGTGATTTTATGGAAATATTTTTAATAAGCGAATATATTTTAATCATTGCTTTAATTATATTTATTATTGCAGCTATTAGAATGGCTACACAAAGCACAATAGCTATGGGGCTTATTGGTTGTGCTACATTTTCATTAGGTGCTTCTATATTGCTTTTAATTCTTGGAGATATTTATTCTCTTGAATTTTATAAGGATATAGTCATGGCACTTCTTATTCTTGGTGTGGTTGGAACTATTGCATTCTCATTGGCTTTAAGGAGGAATTAAATGGCTTTATATGCAATATTTAATATTTTTGCTTTAACTAATATAATTGATTTAATTAGAGCTATTTTACTTATTATTTCAGCTATTTTTATAGTATTTGCTGCAATAGGTATTTTAAGAATAGATTCAAATCAAAAAAATGGTATTTATGCTAAGATACAGATACTTGGAATAGTGGATATGGCTGGTGTTTTGGCGATGATAGCACTTAATCAGATATTTTTAGCAGCTATTTACTTTATTTTAGCTCCTGTTCTTGCTCATGCGATGGCTAATGCTTATTATTATGGTGAAGATTTAGATAAAGATGAAAAAGATGAAAGAACTGTAAGTTTAAATAATTTTAATTCTATTAATAAAGTTAATGAATTTTTTCAAGAAGTTGATTCTGATAGGACTTTAAATAATAAGTCAGAAATAAATAGAAATAAGTCAGAGATAAATAGAAATAAGTCAGAAATAAATACAAAAAAGGCAATAAAAATAAGTGAAAAAAAAGAAATAAGAATAAGTGAAAAAAAGGCAATAAATTTAGATGAAGAGAAAGTAATAGCTTTAGATGATGAAAATTATACAATTTCTACCTTGAAAATCAATGAAAGTGAGGAAAAAACATGATTGAATATATTATTATGATTGTGGCTGTTTTAGGATGTATTCTTGCTATTGCTCAAAGAGATTTGCTTAAAGCAGCTATTTTGACTGGAATAACTGGTATTTGTGTGACTTTGATTTTCCAGATTTTACTTGCTCCTGATGTGGCTTTAACCCAAGCTATTGTTGGTTCTGCTATTATTCCTGTATTTTTAGCTATTGCAGTTTATAAAACTGAAAGGATGGATGATAATGATTAGTTTTAGTTCTATTGATTTGCAATTAGCTGCAATGCTTACTGCTGGAGCTTTTATTGTTGTTGGACTTTATGCTGCTATATTTTTAGATAATATTATTAAAAAAATAATTGGTATTGGATTTATTGAAGAAGGTGCTAATCTTTTTTTAATAGCTTTGGCTTATAAAGAGGGTGGAGTTGTTCCAATTTTCTTACCAGGTATGGATGCCCAGTGGTTTGCTCAAAATTCTGCTTATCCTCTTCCACATGCTCTGGTTTTAACTAGTATTGTTATTGGAGCCAGTTTACTTGCTGTAATGCTTGCAATAGCTATGGTGTTGTATAAAAAAAAAGGTTCCCTGTCTTCCTCTGAGGTTTTAGGTGGAAGCAATCGTAATACATTAGAAACGGTTGAAGGTGATAATAATGAATGAATTTATTCCATTAATGGTTATTATACCTATAGTCTGTGCAATACTTTTAAATTTACTTCATGGATTTAATAAAACAATAAAATATCTATCATTTATTGTAGCTATTCTTATTCCTCTAATTCCTCTTCTTGCAAATTTTGGTTTGCATATATTTGGAGGTCATGTTCCTTTAATTGATAATTCTGTGATTTATAATGCTAATTTAAATCAATTATCTTCCCTTTCATCTCAAATATTAACAAGTTTCCATCCTGGAATTGTTTATTCCTTTGGAGTTTTACAGAAAATTTTAATATTCTTCTTTGGCATTGTTTGTTTTTTAGCTATTTTCAATTATATCTCTCAAAACAAAAAAGTTTCAGGACCATATTTATTTTTAATATTCATGGGAATTGCTTCAATTATAGCCCTTATACTTACCGATGATATTTTCCACATGTATATTTTCTTTGAAATATCTGCTTTGGCTCAGGTAGGAGTTATTTTAGTGAGTAAAGTTAAAAATAACTATGAAATTGCCTTAAAATATCTTTTCTTAGGTTCTATTGGTGGACCTATAATGTTAATAGGTATAGGATTCTTATTGGGCTTAGTTGGTAGTGTAAACATTGCAGATATTATTCTTGCAATTAAATCTGGTTTTGTTGATCCATTATCTCCTGCATTTTTACTTTCATTTGTTTTAATCTTCTTTGGCTGGGTATACAGTGTAGGTTTACCTCCATTTCACACAATTAAATCCTCAGTTTATAGTAAAGCCCTTCCAGATGGTAGTGCGATTTTACAGGCATTTACTGTTTTAACATTTATATCTATTGGACTGATTATTTTAAGGATTTTTGCACCTATAAACTTATTAAATCCTTTAATTATTATTTTTTCCTTGGTTGGAATGGTTTTAAGTTTAATAATGGCTCTTATGCAAGATGATTTTAGAAGAGCTATTGGTTTTTTAGCTGTTGGTGAAATTGGATATATTGGACTTGGTTTTGGTATTGCAACTCCACTTTCAATTAGTGCAGGACTTTTCCAAGGTATAAATGAGCTTTTAATATCAGCATTACTCTTTATTGCATTTGGAGCTATTCTTTTAATTACTAAAACTTCTAAAATCTCTAAATTAGGGGGCTTAATAGCTTATCATCCTAAATTCGCAATATTTGTTTTAATTGCTGGTTTAGCTCTTGCTGGAGTTCCACCATTAAATGGTTTTGCAAGTAAATTACTTTTAGTTCAATCTGCTTTAGCTGCTGGTTTAGGCGAGCTGGCAGTATTGATGATAATTATTAGTATAGTTACATTTGTTGTTTTTGTAAATATTTTCCATTCAATTTTCTTAAAACCGAAACCAAAGGATTTAGATGTATCAAATAAGATAATACCAAGGTCTACAATATTTTCAGTTTTAATTATTTTAATTATTTGCATAATTTTAGGTATTTTCCCAGATATTATTGTAAATCCAATTTCAAGCTATGTAGGAGGTTTATTCTAATGGGATACTATAGTAAACTTATTGAATCTTTTGATAATTATAAAAATACACTTATTGATGAATATAAATCAAGTCCAACAACGAATAATAATGTATCTTCTCTTATAGCTGGTGAATTAACCATAATCATATCAGTTTTAGTAACAGCTATTATGCTTAGAAGTGTGAACATAATGTTGAGTGTAGGAATAATAATAATTCTTGCAGTTTTACTTATTACTAATATGCCTTTAATGCCAAAAATAATGAGAGAACATGAAGATTCATTAGATATGATGATGTTTTATGTGGTTTTAGTTCTTGCAATACTTGTAACAATTATTTATTGGGGGATATTACAATGAAAATGGGTTTAAGAGAATTAATTTTGTCTGTTGCAATATTTTTATTTTCAATAACTTTCTTTGATGGAATTTTTAAATTAAAAGATGTAATAAAACCTGGAATTAGTGAAATTTACAATATTTTAGGAACACAAATAGCTCCAAATATGGTTACATTAGTTGTTTTTGATTGGAGAGGATACGATACCCTTGGTGAAGCATTAATTTTAGTTACAGCTGTTGTTGTGGTTCTTTTAGTATTTGGTCGTGGAATTGTAGGTAATGGTGATGACGATGAATAAATATTATAATAAAATAGCTTTAATTAATAAAATAGCTTCAATTAATAAAATTAAATTCCAGGAAATAAATAGTAATGAACTGGTGATATTATGAGTCCTATTTTAAAGATTTTCGCATTTCCTGCAGCTATTGTTTTAGTTTGTTTAGGTATTCTTACTATTTTAGGTGGTCATATCACTCCTGGAGGTGGATTTCAAGGTGGAGCTATGATTGCAAGTGCAGTTGTTTTATGTATTGTAATATATGGTGTTGAAAAAACTCCTTTTAATTTATCTCACAGTTTAATTTCAGCTGTTGAAAGTATTGGAGCTTTAGGTTATATTTTACTTGGTCTTGCTGGATTATTATTCACTGGATTTTTCTTATACAATACTGGGGCAGATTTTTATAATTTAGTTCCAGGATTTATTTCTAATATTTTCCACTATCCAGATGTTACCAATGGAGGAATAGTTCCATATTTAAATATATTTGTTGGTTTAAAAGTTTTTGTTGGTTTAAGTGCAATTGTAATAGCTTTTTCACAATTTAAAACATTAAAAGAAGAAAAATCAGCTAAAAATCTAACTAAAAATTTAACTAAAAACAATAATATTTCTACTGGAGTTTCTGCTGGACTTACAAGCAAAGATTTAGGTGATAATGATGATTAATTTAGGACCAATAATTTTTGGATTTTTAATTGGTTTTATTGTTGGTTTGGCAATGAAAAAGAACCCAAAAAGTGAAATAAACCTTACAAGTTCTTCATTTATTGTAATTTTCTTAGTAATTTTATTATCTGCATGGCAATTAGGTGCTTTTCCATATTACACTGATATTCCAATAGCTACTGGTTTTTTATCTGGATTTATAGGAATATTAATTGGAAAAATAGCTATTTCATTAAAAAGTGGAGATAAATAATAGGTGATTAAATGTTTATAACTACTAATCAATGTGATAAAATAGCTAAGTGTGTTGATGTTTGTCCTACAAAAGCTATTCGTTTTATAGATGATAAGCCATTTAGTTGCATAACCTGTGGTATTTGCTTTGATAATTGTCCTAACAATGCTATTTTTAAAAATAAATATGGTGGATATGTTGTAGATAGGGCAAAATGTAATGGTTGTGGTGTTTGCCAATTTAATTGCCCAGTAAATAGTATTCATATAGAAAATGGAATTGTTCATGGTATTTGTGTTAGATGTGGGCTTTGTGAAGACTCTTGTCCAAAACATGCCAGAATTGATGGAAATAAACTTACAGAAACTAAAAAAATAAGTTTTTTAGAAAATTTAAGTTCAACACTTAATAGATTTAATAATAATATGGATAATAATTCTACTAATACTATTAATAATGCCAATAATTCTACTAATACTATTAATAAGATTAATAATTCTATTAATAGTAATATTAATAATAATTTAACTAATAACAATATAGTTAAACGAAATTCAATGGTTACATGCTTTGATAAATGTATTTTATGTGGTAGATGTGAATATTACTGTCCTACAAATGCCATAATGGTTGATGTTAATGAAAAAGGAGTATGCACTCAATGTAGGGTTTGTGAAGACAACTGTCCAACTAAAGCTATTAACAATCAAGTAATTGATCATGATAAATGTGTTTTATGTCTAAATTGTCTTAAAAATTGTCCAAATAAAGCTATTGTTGAAAATGACTTTAAAGTTATGATAAAAAAATCAGATAACTTTGATATTGATGCTGCTATTGGAGATATTAATAATATTCCTACTGGAATTTATTTGTCTTGTTTAAATTGTGGGCTTTGTAGTGATTTAGATAAAGGAGAATCTCTTAAAAGAATTAATAATAAAATGAGATTTGATCCAGCAAGATATAATGAAGGAGATTTAGACGAAGCTATTTTTAACTGTCCTGTTTTTACTTTAAGAGATAATAAAGAACTTATATCAATTATAGAAAACTTAGAAGATTCAGAAAATTCAGAAAACATTGATGACATTTGCGATATTAAAAATATTGAAATCAATGAAGATATTGGAGATATTGGAGATATTGATAGTGAAAATATTGGAAATAAAGAGTATAAAACTGATAGTTCTCTTGTTCCTGTTGATGGATACTGTGTTTCTTGTGGTAAATGTGCAATTGTTTGTGATTTAGCTAAAGCAAGATCTTTTAAAGAAATAATTTGGGATGGAAGTATTTCTGATGGTTGTATATCTTGTGGGACTTGTAGTGATGTTTGTCCTAAAGATGCGATTACTTTAACCAATGGTTCTATCCTTGTTGATAAAAATAAATGTATTTTATGTGAAACTTGTGCTATACATTGTTTTGCTGATGTTATTCCTAAAACTACTTCATTAAAAATGACTGTTTTTGAAGGTTTTAATTATATTAATCAAAATTTATGTATAAACTGTAAACTTTGTTATCATAAATGTCCAGAAGAAGCTATTATTGACAATGGCGATAGTGTTAATGTTAATGAAGATAAATGCATTTATTGTGGAGCTTGTAAAACTGCTTGTCCATCAAATGCTTTTACTTTTGAAAGAAAATTTGCACAAGATCAAAATTATTAAAATTAAGATTATTAATAATATTTTTATTAAAATTATATATATTATTAGTATTTTTATTATAATTAAAGATTATATTAATATTTTTATTATAATTAATAGTATTTAAAATATTATTATTAAAATTATATATATTATTAGTATTTTTATTATAATTAAAGATTATATTAATATTTTTATTAAAATTATATATATTATTAGTATTTTTATTAAAATTAAAGATATTATTAGTATTTTTATTAAAATTAATGGTATTTAAAATATTATTATTAAAATTAGATTTATTATCATAAATATTATCATAACTATTATCATTTTATATATTATTTGAAAATTTATTATATATAATATACAATTATGTATAATGTGCATTTTATTTTATTAGTCATTTTTATAAAATCTGGTGTTTATTGTAAAATCTCTGGTGTTTAAATGAGAAATTTATTAAAAATAATGTTAGAAGGAGCTTATGGGAATTTTAAAAAGATATTCTTTGCTCATGATAGAGTTACTGACATTGAATTAAGAAATAATATTTTAAATGGAAATATTAAACCAACTGATAAAGTTTCTAAGGATTCCTGTATTGGCTGTGGTGGATGTGCTAATGTTTGCCCAACAAAAGCTATTAAGATGAAAAAATTAGAAAAGCAAGAACAATTAGCAGAGGGTTGGATAAAAACTGAAATACCAGAGCTTAATAGTGAAAAATGTGTTTTTTGTTATTATTGTCATGATTTTTGTCCAATTTATGCATTATTTGGTGAAAAATCTACTATTCATCCAAATGATGTAGGTAAAGTTGATTTTGATTTAGATGGAATGATAAATAAACCAGTTAAAATTTCTGAGGATAAATTAGCTTTTATTTCACAATTTTTAGCAGATAAAACTGTTATAAAAAATTATCCCGTTGGTTCTGGGGTTGGTTCTGGAATTAATAATGAAAGTGTTAATGTGGATATTAATAATGAAAGTGTTAATGTGGATATTAATGATAAAGGGGAGGAATAAATGTCACTTAAATCATTATCAAGGTCAAAAGCTATTCATTTGATGTTAGTTTATACTGGTGGTTGTAATGGGTGTGATATAGAGATAGTAAACTGTGTTTTGTCTCCTAAGTTTGATGTTGAGCAATATGGAGTGTTTTTAACTTGGAATCCTCGTGAAGCTGATGTTTTAGTTGTTACTGGACCTGTTACTAAGTTAAATGAAGAACCTCTTAAAAAAATATATGAAGCTATTCCAAATCCAAAGGCAGTTGTTGCTGCGGGCTCATGTGCTATTATGGGTGGAGTTTATAAAAATATTCATGGAGATATTCCTTCAGAAGAGATTTCAGGACCTGTTGAGAATATTATACCTGTGGATGCTAAGGTTCCTGGTTGTGCAGTTAGACCACAGGATATAATAGCTGGTGTTGTGTCTGCTTTACCAAAATTATTAAATGCTGATTAATGGGGTGTTATTTTGAAAGATAGAGTAAATGATAATTATAAATATGAAAAACCTAAAACAGAGGTAATTGATACAGAAGTTGCTTTAGGAACTGTCCACCCTGCAGCTTTAGAACCTTATAGACTTCGTTTATTTGTAGAAGATGAAATTATTCGGGATGCAGAGATAACAATTGGTGTTAATCATCGTGGTGTTGAAAGAATAATGGAAGGTCTTCCTGTTGAAAAAGCAAATGCTTTAACTGAAAAGATTTGTGGGATTTGTTCTAATTCTCATATATGGAATTCTGTTTTAACAGCTGAGAAGGGTTTAGATATTGAAATTCCAGAAAGAGCAGCTTATATTCGCATTATAATGGAGGAACTTGAAAGATTACACAGCCATCTTCTTTATCTTGGTCATGGATGTGAAGTTTTAGCCCATGAAACATTTTCAATGAGGGCTTTTTATATTAGAGAAACAATAATGGATCTTTTAAACATGATTGGTGGAAATCGTGTTCAATACGGTGTTTCAATTATTGGTGGGGTTCGTCCTCGCTGCGAACTTGATGATAAAAGGATAAATAAGATTCTTAGAGGAATGGATACTGTTGAAAAAAATGTTGTGGAGTTTGCTGATAGATTTGTAAGTGATCCAATTGTAATTGACAGAATCACAGGTGTTGGACAAATTTCTACTAAAGATGCTTTAAAATTAGAAGTTACAGGTCCAACTCTTAGAGCTACAGGTTATAAAAAAGATTTAAGATTTGAAATGAAAGAATATGAACCATTCGACTTTGATATGATTACTTTATCTGATGGTGATGTTAAAGATAATATTTTAATGAGAGTTCTTGAAATACCAGAATCTATTTCAATTATTCGTCAAGCAATTAAAAATCTTCCAGATGGAGCTATTGTTGATAGATCTTGGGAGATGAAAGATACCAAAACTATTCATAGCCATATTGAAGTTCCAAGAGGAGTATTATATCATTCTTACAGATTGGAAGACGGTCGCATTCGTGGTTCAGTTATAAGAACCCCTTCAATGTCTAATATTGGTGCTATGCAGTTAGCATGTATTGGTAATCATATAACCGATGCTCAGCTATGTATTGTTCAATGTGATCCATGTTTTACTTGCACTGATAGAGCTATTAAGATAGTTAAAATTTAATATTTAGATTTAATTTTATTTTAATATTTGCTATTTTCAAATTTGATTTTAGTTTAATTTTATTAAATTTTCTTCAAATTTGATTTCAATTTAATTTTAAATTTATAAACTAAAAATAATAAAGGAATGAATTTAATGACTAATTTAACAATTTTATATTCTATATTAGCAATAATAGGAACATTAATAGTTGCTTTTATTGTTTCTATATTCATACCAGGAATTGAAAGAAAATATATTCAAGGAAGGATACAACAAAGAATAGGTCCACCATTAATAAGTCCTGGGATAATGGCGCCTATTAAATTCTTTTTTAAGGAAAATCTTAAACCTAACTCTCCTGCTCCTGGAATTTACAAGGCATTACCAATTATATCATTTTTAGCAATATTTTTCATCTTATTATTTATGATTCCACAGTTTTACATTTTTGGAACTCTTGCAAGTGTAATAGCTATTATTGGACTCTTAAAAGTTGAAGAAATAATGTATGTTTTAATGGGTGCTCTTTCAAAATCAACAATGTCTTTATCTATGCCATTTCCGGATTTAATAAAAGGAGCAAGTCATAAAAATACTAAAAGATCCTTTGTTGAGGATATTTCATCCAGCAGAGCATTAAGATTAATTATTTTTGGATCATTTCCAATATACTTAGCCCTTTTTGTTCCAGTTTCAAAAGTAGGTAGTATTTTTTTATTTGATATTGTTAATTATCAAGCTATTCATGGTCCAATTCTATTTACAGTTGGAGGAATCATTGGATTTATTGTTTTCTTTATTGGATTTTTGATTTTATTAAATGAATATCCTTTTGCAATTTTAAAAACAAAAGCAGATGTTATTGAAGGTCCTTATTTAGAATATTCATCTAAATATCGTGGATTAAATTATATTACTCGTGGATTTTTAATGTTTGTTTTAGGAACCATTTTTTCTGTTCTGTTTTTAGGAATTCCACCTAATATTTTGTCATGGACATTTTTAATTAATATTATAGTTGCATTAATATTCCCAGTTTTAATGGCAATTATGAGTGCTTTTTCACCACTTTTTACTTTTAGACAATTTTATCCAGTAGTTTTGGTAAGTTCAATTTTAGGTGTTTTAGCTATTATTTTAACTTTATTATAGTTTAAATTAAAATCCTTTTAATTTTATATTTTTTGTGTTATTTTTATCATTTCTTTATTTATTTTTATTATTTTTATCATTATGTGTTTTATCGTTTTTATATAATTATTTAATTTTTATTATGGTGATTTTTTGAAATTTGTAGTTAGAGCTCAACATATTGTTTCTCTTGGTGGTTATATTGTTGAGAGAAATTTTCCTTATAGGAATTTAATTTTAGTTAATAAAAGTGAAGAACCAATAAAAGTTGAAATTCCTGTTTTTTCAGAGGAATGGATTGATGAACATAGACAATTAGGTTTAGAAGTTATTCCAGTTGATGAAGATGATAATTTTTTAAATTTATATAGAAAAGCAAAAGCAGATTTAGATAAATTTTTAGGTAATTAATTGTTTTAATATTTTTTTAATTTTATTTTTAATAGTTTTATTTTTAATAGTTTTAATATTGATTATTTTTGATAATTATTAAATATATTGTGATTTTATGGCTAATGTAGCTATTACTATTTTAACAATGGAAAAATTAGGAGTTTTAGATGAAATAACCAGAATTATTTCGTCTTATAATGTTAATATTAGTTATACTCATCTTTTTATTGATAAAAATGATAATGGTTCTATTAATTTAGAATTAGAAAATGTAAACGATCTTCAAGTTCTTATTGATGAATTAAATTCCATTGAAGCTATTAAAAAAGTTTCTATTCATAGTTCTGTAAGTGATATTTATGGAAAAAGAATCATTATATTTGGTGGTGGATCTCAAGTTTCTCAAGTTGCTTTAGGAGCTATTACTGAAGCAGATAGGCATAATATTCGTGGAGAGAGGATAAGTGTGGATACCACACCACTTGTTGGGGAAAAAGAAATAGCTGAAGCAGTAAATGGATTAGCTCGCCTTCCTCGTGTAAGTGCATTGGTTCTTGCTGGATCTTTAATGGGTGGAAGTATCACTACTGCAGTTAAAAATTTGAAAAAAGAACAAAATATACTTGTTATTTCTTTAAACATGCCTGGAAGTGTCGTAGATGTTGCAGATTTAGTTATTACAGATCCTATTCAAGCTGGAGTAATGGCTGTAATGTCTATTTCAGATACTGCTATTTTTGATATTAATAAATTGAAAACAAATAAATTTTAATTATTTTTTTGGTTTTGTTCCAAAAATAGATTTTAATAAATTTTGATTATTTGCGATTAAAAAGTGTGTTTTTACACAATATTTATAATTTTTTAACCAACCTTGAAACACGACCAAAAAATTATAATCTCCACATATCTTGAAAATCATTATATTATCAGATTATGATTTTTTAAATATTTTTTTTCTTTTTATAATTATGAATATAAAAGTTATCCTAAAATTGATCAAATTATAATTAATAAGTCTATAAGACAAGAAGTAGATAGGATTAAAGGAAAACTTAAGTATTTTAAATATAAAATCTTCAGTGGAAGAAAATTTTAAAATAAATATGGAAATACAAATTGAAAAAACTGATGATTTTGAATTAAGAACTACATTCTACATATCAACAGAAATAGTAAACTCCATAAAAGAAGGAAAACGATATAAAGAAATTCCAGAGATAATACAAATAATAATAGCTGGCTACGAAGATAAAAAAATAAAAATTACCAAGGAACTTACCAAATAAGCAGAGATGACGAAATAATCAATTTTTTAACTGATAAATTTAGAATACACCTAATAGAACTACCTAACTTGTTTAATACAGAAATAATAGATTTAAATAAAGGAAATAAATGATTTCCTAAATCAATTTCATTGATTACATAAAACTTCGTTTTCTAACTTAAAAGATAAACTTTTAAATAATAAATTACATCATTTTGCATTATTTTTCCACAAATAAACTTCTAAAAAAACAATACAAATATTATACGAAAAAAATGAGGCAATAAAAATGGTAGAAGAAAGAAAGTTATCATACTTAATATCACCAGAAATGTTAATCGAATATTTTGATGAATTAAGAAATAAATTATCAGAAAACAGCGAAAAAAAGAGAGAAAGAAAAGAAATAGAAGAAGAAGGTAGAAAAGAAGCAAGAAATGATGTTGCTTTAAAACTTAAAAAAGAAGGTTCGGATATAAAGTTTATTTCTAAAATCACGGGATTAACGTTTGATGAAATTAAAAAATTATAATCTTTTGACACTATTAAATTCCACTGATTAGAGTAAGCTAAAAATATCTTAAGATCTCTTAAAATTTACTTTACTTAATTTATTAAAGAAATTAATATTGATGTGATCAGTTTGACAGTGCCATGTTTTTTTATTTGTTTATTTTATTTTTTTAAAATATGCTAATATATTAGATATATTCTTTTTTACTTATTATTTAGTGATTTTCTATTATTCTATTCTAATAGCTTCTTTGTTATGATAAAATACTTATATCTTATTTAATTCATGATTTTATCAAGGTTTTCATTTAATTAGTAGATGATTATAGTTAATAATGGTGTTATATTTTGTAAATCATCTTATGTTATTTTTAATTTAATTTTAGCTTTTTTAATAGCTTGTTATTTGAATATATTTAATATTATTTTCTTGTAATATTTTAATTCTTTTAATTTTTTTTAATAGCTTCTTTTTCATTTTTTTACTTTGTTAAATTTCTTTTTATTCTTTTTTTAGGATTAATTTATTTGGAAATTAGTATTATATATCTTTTTTTTCTTTTTTAATAAATTAAACTTGTGATATTAAAAATTTTCTTTATTTTTCTATGTGGTTAGGTTTATTTTTTTATTTAAATTATTTTGATCTTTTATTTCTTAGGTTTTTGATTGTATAATAATATTATATTAAATAATATCTTTCTTTTTATTTTTCATTAAATTTAGTTTAAATCAATAGCTAGCTATTTTATAATTGTTTTAATGATTATTTTCTATTAAAATTAAAATATTATTTATTTTAGGATATATTTTTAATTAATTAAGAGAATTGTTTATTTATAGTTATAATGTAAATTAATTAGTTGTTTTTATAAGTTAAGATGTATTTATAGATTTTATTTAGTTATATTATGGTTTTATTATTTTAAGAATTTAAAATTACTTATTTTTTATTTTTATAATTTTAAATAAATTATTTAAATTCATTATTTTTTTATATTTTATTCTATTTAAGTTTTATTTATTTATTAAACTTTTTTTAATAGCTTATGTAGTTATTTAATTATTTTTATCTGGTTTTATTTTTTCATTATATTGGGGTAAAAACATAAGCTTTATATATTATAAATTACAATATAATTATGTTAAAAGTTTTTATTTCTAAATAATATTATTTTTAAGAAAAATATTATTTTGTGATAATTATTTTTATTAAATTTATTCATTAATTTTAATTGTCATGGAAAACATTTTTTGGATTGAATGTTTTTGGCATCTACAATATATCTATTTAAAATCTTCTTATAGGTTTTGAATATTTTTTTTAATATATTGTATACAAGGATATGGGTTACCTACTTCCTAAAATTTTTGAATATTTTTATATTGTATATGATATTATGGGTTTATTGCCTAAAGTTTTTATATATTTTTTTAATTATATTGTATACAAGGTTATGGGTTACCTGATTCCTAAAATTTATATTGTTGTATATGATCTTAAGTTTTTATTTACTAAAATTTTTAAATGTTTGTTATTATTTTATTTACTAAAATTTTTGAATCGTTTGTTATTATATTGTATACAACAATATTAGGTTACCCATTTCCTAAAATTGTTTATATATTGTATACGGAGATATGAATTTCATATTTCCTAAATTTTTTTATTATATTGTATATACGGATATAGGTTACTTAATTCCTAAATTTTAGTATATTGTATACACTATCATGTCCTAAAATTTTTTTTAATTATACAATATATAAGGATATAAGTTTCCTATTTCCTAAATTTTTAATAGCTATAATAAATCTATTCAAGATCTTTTAAATAATATACGAAAATTTTATTTTCTAAATTGAAAAATGAATTTTCAAATATAATCTATTATTCTTAAAAATAAAAATATTAAAATTTTTATATTATAAAAGTTTATTTATTTAAATAATATAGTGGTTTGCCTAAATTTTATTAGTCATTAATTTATTTTCCTTCCCATATCAAAACCTCTTATTTGGTAAATCACTATAATTCAATTTTATTTATTGGATTTTTATATGTTTATATCAGTTGAGAGTTGTGGTTAAAAATCTAAAAAATCCTCCGAACTTTATATTTTTGCCATTTTTTAAACTTTAGATTTTATCCATTTTCTCTCATTAGAATTATTTTTATAATTTAAAAATTTTTGTTAACTTAGAATTCTAAGTTTTATATTTTATTTTAAATAACGGTAATAAGTTTCTTTATTCTTATATTTTAAAAAACTAAAGGTGTTATTTCATGGAAGAGAAAAATAAAATTTTAAAAGTTTTGACTTTGTTTATGCTTATTGTTTTAAGAAGATTTTTGATTTCAAAGGGGTCTGCTTCAAGTGATACAAATATTAGAAGTACTACAGATGGTGTTATTGATGGAGCATATATTCCAATTAGACAGTCGAAGTTTTTATTTACTTAAGTTAAGATGGTTTTGATTTTTTTTAAATAATTTTATTAATTGATTTAATAACTTATAAAATAGAATTTTTGTTTAAATGTCACTTTCAAATTATAATTTATTTTTTTTGATTTGATTTACTAAACGGAAATAAGTTTCTTTATTCTTATAATTTAATTTTTATTTTTAAAAATAATAGATATAATAATTTAAATAATTGATTTTATTGCTTTAAATAATGAATATGATCTTTTAAAATAAAATATAGAGGTGTTTGATTTATGAAAACAAAAAATAGAATTTTAGGTATGTTTATGTTGGTGGTTATGGCTACAATGTTGATTTCAACAGGGTATGCTGCAAGTGATATGAATATAACAAATACTACAGAAAGTGGTATTAATGGGGTTTATAATCAACTTGAGGATACGGGGGGTGTGATTTACTTAAAAAATGGAGTTTACTCTGGGGAAAACAATACAAATCTTTCCTTTGATAAGAATATTACAGTAATTGGTGAATCTTCGGATAAGACGATTATTGATGCTGGGAATTTAAGTCAGATATTTAGATTAAATTCATCTAATAGCTATAATTTTGTAAATATAACATTTGCAAATGTTAATTCAAATGCATATTTTGATAGTTTAAGTGGTGGTGCTTTAGTTGTTACAGGTGAAAGTAAAGGGGATAATTATATAAACATAAGTGATTGTCGTTTTGTAAACAATAGTGGAAATTTTGGTGGAGCTATTTTTAATGATTGTGATATAATATTTATAATAAATAATTCTAGTTTTAATAATAATTATGCTTATTCTTCTGGTGGTGGAGCTATTTATAGTTCTTCTCGTGTTAAAGTTAGTAATTCTAAGTTTGATAACTCTTTGTATGGAAAATGTGTTATTAATGTTAGCTATTCTAATGTGACTAATAGCTATTTTGCTAATCTTAATGATATTTATGGGCTTGGTAATTCCTTTGAAAAATGTGAATTTAGATGTTTTGGTATAGGGTTGCTGGCTTCTGGTATGGAAACTAATGCGATTAGTGATTATTCTAATGGTGTTTATAGTAATGGTTTAAATCTTGTTGTTTATATTGGTGGGGATTTTTATAGTTTTGATTTTAATCATGCTATTGTTTCTAATGTTGAATTAGTTTTTAATAATGGTTTTAATGATATTTTATTATCTGGTAAGTTTAATGGTTCTATTTTTGAGAATAAAGAAGTATATGGTAAATTTTTCTCTAATAGTTATATTTTATTAATTTTTGAAAATATGGTATAAAAAAAGGTGTTTATATGGTTAAAACAAATAGAATTTTAGGTATTTTAGGTATATTTGTGTTTGTATTTTTAGCACTGCTGATGGTTTCAAGTGTATCAGCAGCAAGTGATGTGAGTATAACAAATACTACTAGTGGTGGAATTAAGGGAGCTTATGATCAACTTGATTCTACAGGTGGAACAATTCATTTGTCTGATGGTGTTTATTCTGGGGCTAATAACACTAATTTGATTTTTAGTAAAAATTTAACTATGATAGGGGCGAGTCGCGAAAATACAATTATTGATGCTAGGGGTTTAAATGGAATATTAAATATATCTCGTGGTTCTAGGATTACAATTGAGAATATAAGTTTTATTAATGGTGCTAAAAGAGATGGTGCGGCTATTTGTAATTATGCTGATAATTTGAATATTATTAATTGTAATTTTATTAATAATACTAATGTTCATACTACTATTAGTTCTAATATTAATCATGCTGGTGCTATTTATAATTGGGCTAATAATACTAAAATAATTAATTCTTATTTTGTTAATAATTCTGCTGGTAATTTATCTAGTATGGGTGATGGTGGTGCTATTTATAATGAAATTGGCTACAATTTCATGATTATAAATTCTTATTTTGTTAATAATTCTGCAACTGGTAATGGTGCTAGTGCTATTTGTAATGCATTTGGTGATAATTTCGGTATTATAAATTCAAGTTTTATTAATAATTCTTGTCATAGAGGTCCTCAGGATGGTTCTACTGGTACTATTTTAAACCCTATGGGTGTTAATTTTAGTATTATAAATTGTAGTTTTAAGGTTGCTATGGATGATATAAGCAATGAGGTTATTGTTAATAGGGGTGTTAATTTTACTATAATTGATTCTGATTTTACTAGTTTGGGACATAATAATACTCTTAGGGGGATTAGTAATTCTGGTGATAATTTGAATATTATTAATTCTAGTTTTGTTAATTTCGTCACAACAGTGAGTGGTGGTTCAGCTATTGATAATTATGGTTATAATTTTAAAATTATAAATTCTTCTTTTGTTAATAATTTTGGTTCTAATGCGATTATTTGTAATTATAGGGATAATTTAACTATTATTGGTTGTAATTTTAGTAATAATTATATTAATGTTTCTGCTGGAAGTATAATCGGTTTTAGTGGTGTTATTTCTAATAATGCTGCTAATTTACTTATTATTAATTCTTCTTTTGCTAATAATTATGTTAGGTCTAATGGTTTTACTTATGGGTATTGTGGTGGTGCTATTTTTAATACTGGTGTTAATTTTAATGTGAGTTATTCTTCTTTTGTTAATAATTCTGCTTTGTATAATGTGTCTTGTGGTGGTGCTATTTTTAATACGGGTAATAATTTCAGTGTTTCTGATTCTGTTTTTATTAGTAATGTTGCAAATAATAGTTTTACTTCTTATGGTCGTGGTGCTATTTATACTAAGGGTAATAATTCTAAAATTATAAATTCTAATTTTACTAATAATTATGCAAGTAGTGGTGGTGCTATTTTTTATGATGGAGATTCAAATAGTGCTAATTTCAGTGTTGTGGGTTGTAGTTTTGTTAATAATTATGCAAGTAATGGTGGTGCTATTTTAGTTGAAGATCTAATTAATTTCACTGTAATAAATTCTTCTTTTGTTAATAATTCTGCAGGTGGTGTTGGTGGTGCTGTTGCGAATTATAATGGTGTTAATTTTAGTTTTATAGCTTGTAGTTTTGTTAATAATACAGGAAATAAAACTGTTAATACTTTTTTTAATAGTAATATTACTAATTCTAGTTTTGAGAATTGTAATTTTATCACTAATGCTAGTGGAGTTATGTTTTATAATAATGGTTGTAATACATTTATAATTAATTCTAATTTTACTAATGGAAATATTTATAATTATGGGAATAATATTTTTGTAAGTAATTCTACTTTTATTTTTTCTATATTTTATGCTCTTGGAGATAATAATTCCACTTTATTGAATTCTAATTTTATTAATCGTAGTGCTTTTAACATTCATTCAGATAATTCTTTTATATCTAATTGTGTTGTTATTAATGGTAGTCTTCTTAATGTTGATGGGGATAATTCTAGTATTGTAAATTGTAGTTTTTCTAATTATAGAAGTACTGATTTAGTTTTTGAGGCATCTTATGGTGTTAATATTACTATTAATGATTGTAGTTTTATTAATGTTACTAATGGTTTGGAACTTTATAATACAAAAAATACTCGTATATTGAATTCTAATTTTATTAATATTTATTCAACATATGCTAATGCAGTTCCGCATGGTACGGCTATTTGGTTATATAATAAGGTTGTTGGTGTTGATGTAGTTAATTGTTCTTTTATTAATGTTTCTACTAACAGTTCTAATACTAACTATCATGGGACTATTTATTTGGACTCTGGCTGTAATATTAGTATTATAAATTCAACTTTTATTAATAATTCTATTTTAGATCCTAATCAATATGGTGAGGATATTCATAGTGGTGGTGTTGTTTATATTGAATCTAAGTCTAATGCTAGTATTATGAATTCTATTTTTATTAATTCTTCTATTTTATCTAATAGTGAGTATCGTGGTAAATATAATTATGGTGGTGTTGTTTATATTGGATCTAATTCTAATGTGGGTATTATGAATTCTAGCTTTATTAATACAAGTGTTTTTTCTATACATGAGACTGCTTATGGTGGGGCTATTTTTAATAATGGAAATTTAACACTTATAAATTCTAGTTTTATTAACAATTCACTTATTTATACTGGTGGTTATGAAGTTTATAATATTAGTTATGGTGGTGCTATTTTTAATAATGGTAGTTTATTTTTATCTAAAAATATTATGAATGGTAATAGTGCAAAATATGGTAATGTGATTTATAATAATGGGAGTATAGGTGTTTTAAATGGTAGTTTTATTAATGATACATTTAATACTCTTTCTTTGCATCCGGTTACATTATTTATTAATTTAACTGATGATATGGGGAATACTATTACTGGAGGTAATGTTAGTTTTTTCGTTGATGGACTTCTTATTGGAAATGCAACAGTTAATGAAGGAATAGCTAAGTTAAATTATAATCCTTCTAGTGCTGGAACATTTATACTTTCTTTAGATTATTCTGGGAATAATGGTTTTGATTTAAATGTTAGAAATGGGACATTGATTGTTGAGGAGTATGTTCCTCCTAATTATTCTAGTGGAATATTTGTAAATTCTTCTAAAAATGATGGTTCTTTTAGTGGTAATAGCTGGGAAAATGCAACTCAAAGTCTTGCTGCTGCTTTGGAGATTATTGTAAATAATGATTTGGCTAATGTCGTTGTTCATATTGCTGGAAATGCTAATAAATATATTGGGTCAGGGAATAATGTTAATTTAACATTAGATAGTAATTTTGATAATATTACACTTTCTGGTGAATTTGGAAGTCCAATTTTTGATGGCGAAAGAAGTAAAAATCCAAACATCCAAGCTATGTTAACGATAAATGCAAATAATGTTAAAATAACTAATATTACTTTTATCAATGGAAATAATTATCTTAATTATATGGGTGGTGCTATTTATAATATGGGTAACAATTGTAGTGTTGTAAATTGTAGTTTTGTTAATAATTCTATAAGGAATTATTATGGAGAAGGTGGTGCTATTCGTAACACTGGTCAAAATTTCACTTTAAGCTGTTCTGAGTTCATTTTTAATGGTGCAAGTATGTATGGTGGTGCTGTTTATAATAGTGCTGATGGTTTTAGTGTTGTGAATTGTAGTTTTTATAATGATAGTGCATATTATGGTGGTGCTATTTCTAATTCTGGTAGTGGTTTTATTGTGAATTGTAGTTTTTTAAATAATACTGTAATTTCTAACAGTGGTGGTGCTGTTTATAATACTGGTAGTAATTTAAGTATTATAAATTCAACTTTTATTAGGAATAATGCTTCTACTAGTAGTAGTCATGGGGGTGCTATTTATAATTCTGCTGGTAATTGTAGTGTTGTGAGTTCTACTTTTATTAATAATTCTGCTAGTAATGGTAATGGTGGTGCTATTTTAAATGATGTTCGTGGAAATATGAATGTTGTAGGTTCTAGTTTTGTTAATAATTCTGCAAAGGGTTATGGTGGTGTTATTAATAATAATGGTAATTTATCATTGTCTAATAATGTAATGTATGGTGCTAATAAGGCGGCTCATGGAAAATTGATTTATAATAATGGCAGTATTGGTGTTTTAAGTCTTGTTTATCTTAATAATGCTACTTTTTATGGTTATGTTGGTTTAAATAGTCTTTTAATAGCTAGTTTGACTGATGATATGGGTAATCTTGTTAGTGGTGGTACTGTTACTTTCCTTCTTGATGGAGTTTCTCTTGGAACTGCTACAGTTTATGATGGAATAACAAATTTAACTTATACTCCTTCTAGTACTGGAACATTTATACTTTCTGGTAATTATTCTGGGCATAATGGTTTTGATATTGATGTTAGAAATGGGCCTTTGGTTGTTGGGGATTATGTTTCTCCTGATTATTCTTTTGGTGTGTTTGTGAATTCTTCTAAGATTGATGGTGCTTTTGATGGTAGTAACTGGAATAATGCGGTTCAGAGTCTTTCTGATGTCTTGAATATTATTGTTCGTAATGGTTTGACTAATGTTGTTGTTCATATTGCTGGTGATTTATCTACTATGGCTAAAAATTATACTGGATCTAATCGTAATCGTAATTTGAATTTAAATCATTCATTTGATAATATTACACTTCTTGGTGAGTTTGGAAGTCCTGTTTTTGATAGTGAGGGAAGTAGTTTAATATTGAATATTGATGCTAATAATGTTACAATAAGGAATATGGTATTTCAGCATGTATGGTATAGTTATGGTGCTATTTATAATAAGGGTAGGGATTTGAGTATTTTTAATTGTAGTTTTATTAATAATCGTGCAACTTCTAATGGTGGTGCTATTTATGATTCTGGTGTCAATTTAAAAATTTTTAATTGTAGTTTTGTTGATAATTCTGCTATATATTCTAGTTCTTCTTCTTCCGCTTATGGTGGTGCTATTTATATGGGGAGTAATTGTAGTGTTGTAAATTCAATATTTGTTAATAATTATGCAGATATGGGTGGTGCTTTTTATGTTAGTGGTGATAATTGTATTCTTGTAAATTCAAGTTTTGTTGGTCATTATGCAAAGGTTGGTGGTGTTATTTATGATAGGTATGGTGATAATTTTAGGGTTGTGAATTGTAGTTTTGTTGGTAATCATGCAAATAGTGATGATGGTGGTGTTATTTATAATCGTGATTGTAACAATTTTAGTGTTGTGAATTGTAGTTTTGTTGATAATTATGCAAAAAATAATGAGGGTGGTGTTATTTATAATACTGGTTCTATGTTTAGTGTTGTAGGTTCTAGTTTTGTTAATAATTCTGTTGCTTCTACTGCTGGTGCTATTTTTGCTGGTGGTTCTAATGCTAATGTTATGGATTGTAGTTTTGTTAATAATTCTGTAACTGGCAATGGTGGTGTAATATTTGTAAGTAGTGGTGGTGATAATCTTAGAATTATAAACTCCAGTTTTGTTAATAATTCTGCAAATGACATGGGTGGAGCAGTTTATACTTCTTCAAGTGGAGGAAATTACTTAACCATTATTAATTCTTCTTTTATCCATAATGTTGCAGTTAATGAGGGTGGTGCTATTAAAACTAATGCTAAAAATGCATTAATTACTAATTCAACCTTTAAAGATAATGGTTATGCCTCAGAATCTACTATGAATACATTTGTTGGTGGTGCTATTTGTAATGCGGGTATTAATTCTAATATAACTTATAATAGATTTGTTAATAATTCTGCAGCTAATAGTAAAGCTATTTATAGTGTTGGTTCTGGTAGTAATCTTAATAGTAATTGGTATGGATCTAATGATATTACTGGAATGGTTAGTGGTCTTGATTATGTTTTAAATGATTATTTTGTTGTTTTAGTTAGTTATAGTCCTTCTAATAACTATCTTAATTCTACGGATGATAATATTGCTGTTGATGTAGATTCTTATAGTCTTATTTATTACTTTGCATTAAATACAAGTACAAGTACTAATATCTTAAACAATACTGTTAGTAACTTGCCTGCTTTTAATATTAGTATTGTTTTAAGTAATGGTTCTATCATTATTATGCCTGTTCATGATTCTTATTATATAACTGATCCTGTTACTATTCCTAAGGGGGATAGTGCATATATTCGTGTACTTGCTGATAATGAAGATCTTAAACTTCTTCTTGGAATGTCTGCTCCTGATTATTCTAATGGTGTGTTTGTAAACTCTTCTAAGACCGATGGTGCCTTTGATGGTAGTAGTTGGGAAAATGCTGTTTGTAATTTGTCTGCTGCTTTAAATGTTATCCTTGGAAATAGCTTGACTAATGTTGTTGTTCATATTGCTGGGGATGTTTATACACTTGCTCATAATTATACTGGTGTTGCTAATACTGGTTTGACATTAGATAGTAGATTTAATAATATAACACTTTCTGGTGAATTTGGAAGTCCAATTTTTGATGGAAAAAGAAGTAATTTAATATTAAATATAACTGCGAATAATGTTACAATAAAAAATATCTTATTCAAAAATGGAAAAACTACAAGCTATGGTGGTGCTATTTATAATAGTGGTGATGATTTTAGTGTTGTGAATTCTAGTTTTGTTAATAATTCAGCATATGCTGGTGGTGCAATTAATAATAGAGGTAATAATTTCTGTCTTGCCAATTCTTCATTTATTAATAATCATGCTGAAGCAAATGCTAATATGGCGTATGGTGGTGGTGCTGTTCAGAATACTGGTATGAATGGCAGTATTATTGGTTCTGAGTTTGTTAATAATTCTGCAAATAGCTATGGTGGTGCTGTTCATAACAATGGTGGAAAGACTTTCCATATTAGTGATTCTACTTTTGTTAATAATTATGGAGGTAATGTTGATGGTGGTGCTGTTTATAATAATGGATCTAATTGTATTGTTTTGAATTCTAGTTTTGTTAATAATTCTGTGACTAAATGTGGTGGTGCAGTTTTTAATCACGGTGTTAATTTTAGTGTTGTGAATTCTAGTTTTGTTAATAATTCTGCAATTGGGGATTCTGGTGGAGCTATTTCTAACTGGGTTGGTGATAATCTTATTGTTGCGAATTGTAATTTTGTTAATAATTCTGCAAAAAATGTTTATTGGGGTGGTGCTATTTATAATAGTGCAGGCAATAATTTCAGGGTTATGAATTCTACTTTTGTTAATAATTTTGCATTTGAGTATGCTGGTTCCATTTATAATAATAATGGTATTAATTTTAATATTATTAATTCAAGTTTTGTTAATAATACTGCAAATAGTAATGGTGGAGGTATTTATAATACTGGTGCTAACTTTAATATTATTAATTCAAGTTTTGAGGATAATTCTGCTAGTAGTGGTGGAGCTATTTATAATAATGGAATTAATCTTAATATTATTAATAATAGCTTTATTAACAATATTGCATTAGTTGGTGGAGGTATTTATAATTCTGGTGCTGGTCTTAGAGTTAGTAATTCTTCATTTGATAATAATTCTGCTGTTGCAAGTCGCACACGGGCTACTGGTGCTGGTAGTGGTGGAGCTATTTATAATTCTGGTGCTGTTGATACTAAAATAGATAATTCTTCATTTAGTAATAATTCAGCTATTGCTGGTGGTGCTATTTATAATGGTGAAGATTCTGATTTAGATATTCATAGTAATAGCTTTGTTGATAATTCTGTTTCTGGTGAAAATAGTGGTATTGTTTATAATGCTGGTAATTTATCATTATCTAAAAATACTATGGTTGATAATGAAGCATCTACAGGAAAAACAATTTATAATGATGGTAATATTGGTGTTTTAAACCTTACTTATTCACAAGATAGTTCAATTCCTGTTTTAGCAGGAAATGATGTTACACTATTAGCTACATTAACAGATGATATGGGAAATGATATTACTGGAGGAACAGTTAGTTTCCATGTTGAAGGAGTACCTGTTGGATCTGATTCAATTGTTAATGGACAAGCTACTTATGTATATACTACAGATGAAACAGGAGTATTTGAAATTTCTGGAGGTTATGCAAAATCAGAAGGATTTACTACAAATATTGTTCCTGATGAATTACCTGTTGTTGATTACACTCATGGAGTTTATGTAAACTCTTCTAAAACAGATGGAATGTTTACTGGTGATAATTGGACAAATGCTGTTTGTAATTTAACTCATGCTTTAGAGATTTTTAATCAATTCCAAGGTAATATATCTGATCGTATTATTCATATTGCAGGTAGTGGTATTGGTGGAGCTAAAGATTATACTGGAATTGATAGTAATATTAATTTAACTATAAGTATTAGTAATATTATTATTCAAGGTGAATTTGGAAGTCCTGTCTTTAATGGTGAAAATAAAGATATTCATATATTTAGACTTTCTGGTTATAATATGCAGTTAAAAAATATCACATTAATTAATTCTAATTTCACAGGTAGTTATGCTGGTGGCGCTATTTATTCTAGTTCCAGAAATCTTACTATTGATGGTTGTATTTTTGCTAACAATTCTGCATCTGGGGATACTGGTGCTGGTGGAGCTATAGTTTACTTCAATTATGATCTTCATATAATTAATTCTATATTTATTAATAATTCTGCAAGTTTTGTTAATGATGCAGGTAAAAGCACTGGTATTGGTGGAGCTATTTATACCAGTGATGCTCAAAAGGTAGATATTCAAAATTCTACATTTATTGATAATTCTGCAGGTAGAGGAGGAGCTATATTTGCCCAAAGAACTATTCTCAATATAACAAATTCTATATTTAATCATAATTTTGTTGATTATAATAATGTTAGTGATAATAGGGGTGGAGCTATTTATACATATAATGCTACTTCATACCTTACAGATTCTAATTTTATTAATAATTATGGATATCAAGGTGGATCATTATATCTTTATCTAAACAGGTCATATATTAAAAATTCCAATTTTACAAGTAATTTTGCAACCTATTTCGGTGGAGCTATTAATAATAATAATGCTGAATTAGAAATAAAAGGTTCTAATTTTATAAATAATACTAATTATCCTTTAATAGATGGTGTTTTTGTAAATTATGATAATGGTGGACCTGGAAATGCAATATATACTGATTCTTATAGTGCAACTATAATTAATACAACATTTGCTAATAATCATGGTAAAGGTGGAGCACTTGATTCTTATAATAATTTAGAAGTAGATAGTTGTATTTTTCTTGATAATATGGGAAATAGTGCTGGATATGCTATTGATTCAAGTGGAGGATGGCTTGTTGTAAAAAATACTATTGTTAAAAATAATCATCAAAATTTCACCTTAGAAAATAGGAGTTATGGGGCAATTAATGGATTTATGTTGTCTTATGCTAACTTCACGAATTGTAGTTTTATTAATAACTCTGCAGCTAGAGGTGGAGCTATTGCATTACTCAGAGTTAATATTTCAAACATCGATAATTGTAGTTTTATTGATAATTTTGTGGTTAATGCTCCAGAAAGTAATAGTGGTAGTGGTGGTGCTATTTACTGTGAGAAAGATAGTCCTTATAATGAAGATAAGTCTTTTTCCCGTTATTTAAACATAAAAAATTCTATATTTGTTAATAATTATAATCTTAATGGTGTTAGTTATATTGGGGGTGGAAATGGTGGTGCTATTTACAATGAGGATCTTTGTCTTAATATAACTAATTGTAATTTTACTAATAATAGTAATATCAATGGTGGTGCTATTTATACTATGGGTAATAATACGATAATTTCTAATAGTATATTTGTTAATAATTCTGTATATATTAATGGTGGTCTTGGTGGTGCTATTTATAATTCTGGTGATAATTTTAGTGTTGTTAATTCAAGTTTTACTAATCATTTTATTAATATAACTGGTAGTGCAATTTGGAACAATGGTGACAATACTTTTATTTTTAATTCTACATTTAATGGTAGTTGTAATAATCCTGATTTTAAATCAACTACATATAGTATTCCTTCAATTTCTATTTATAATGCTGGTGATAATTTTAATTTTATTAATTGTACATGCACTGATTTTAATACTACTATACATTGGCAGGGAAATATTATTCTTAATGAAGGCAACAATACTAAAATAATTAATTCTAGTTT
Organism: Candidatus Methanoflexus mossambicus; assembly: GCA_031261915.1. Classification (GTDB taxonomy): domain Archaea; phylum Methanobacteriota; class Methanobacteria; order Methanobacteriales; family Methanobacteriaceae; genus Methanoflexus; species Methanoflexus mossambicus. The sequence continues at coordinate 5,991 of JAISIT010000051.1, read as the reverse complement.
TTTTAATAATGAAAATTATAATTCTATTTATAATCATGCTGCTGATGTTAGTGTTGTAAATTGTAGTTTTGTTAATGATCGTATAAGTAGTTCTAATAGTAATAATAAATGTGGGGGTGCTATTTGGAATAATGGTCTTAATTTAAATATTAGGGATTCTATTTTTGTTAATACTTATACTTTTGATGATGCTGGTGCAGCTATTCATAATGTAGGTGGTCATAATTGTAGTATTGTTAATTGTACTTTTATTAATAACTATGCTGCTCTTGCTGGTAGTGGTATTTATAATAGTTATGCTAATGAACTCAGTGTTGTGAATAGTACTTTTATTGGTAATTCTAATGGAAATTTGGGTGTAATTTGGAATAATGGTAATAATTCTAAGATTGTAAATTCTATTGTTATTAATAGCTCTTCTAGACAGGCTGTTATTTATAATGATGCTAATAATTTAACTATTATTAACTCTTCATTTATTAATAATTCTATTTCTGGAAGTGGGACTAATGGCGGTGTTATCAATAATAATGGTGGTTCTGGTCTCATGATTATTAATTCTTCATTTATTAATAATTCTGCAAAAAATGGTGGTTATGGTGCTGCTATTTTTAATATTGGTTCTGATCTTATGATTATTAATTCTTCATTTAATAACAATCTCGCTGGAAGTGTTGGTGGTGCTATATATAATACGGGTGCTAATTCTGGTGTTTTTAATTCAAGCTTTGTTAATAATTCTGTAAATAATTATGGTGGTGCTATTTGGAATAGAGGAAATAATTTTAAACTTGTAAATTCTATTTTAATTAATAATTCTGCTGTTGAATGGGGTGGAGCATTTTATACTTCTTCTAGTGGTGGTCTTAATTTTAATATTATTAATTCTTCATTTATTAATAATTCTGCTGGTGGTGCTGGTGGAGCTATTTATTCAAATAGTAATAATAGCTTTATTTCTAATTCAACATTTACTGGTAATACATATATTGAAGGAAAAGATGTAAACACATTTAATGGTAGTGCTATTTATAATGCTGGAAATAATCTTAGTCTTCGTAACAATAAATTTATTGATAATGTTGGCGGTATTGGAACTATTTATAATTCTAATAACTTATCATTATCTAATAATGCTATGATTGGTAATACTGCAACCTTAGGACAAATGATATATAATGCTGGAACTATTGGTGTTTTAAATCTTACTTATATGGGTAATAAGACTGTTAATGTTAAACCTGGTTCTTCCGTTGTTTTAAATGCTACACTTACTGATGATATGGGAAATACTGTTACTGGAGAGAATATTACTTTCTTTGTTAATGGAACAGCTATTGGAAATGTAACTGCTATTGAAGGAATAGCTACTTTAAATTATAATGCTAATACTGCTGGAATTGTTCCTGTTTCTGGAGATTATGAGGGTCATAATGGATTCCCTATAAATAATTTAATTGGATTATTGGATATTAATCTTGATCTCACTGCTGGGCTTTTTGTTAATTCATCTAAAACTACTGGAAACTTTGATGGTAGTGATTGGGATAATGCTGTTTGTAATTTGACTGCTGCTTTAAGTATTATTAGAGATAAATCATTAAATAATACTGTTATTCATATTGCTGGAGCTGGTATTGGGGGTGCAAAAAATTACACTGATATTGGTGTTAATATTAATTTAGAACTCTTTATTAATAATATTACACTTTCTGGTGAGTTTGGAAGTCCAATATTTGATGCTCAAGGATTATCTCATATGTTTAAGATTACTGCATCTAATGTTACAATAGCTAATATAACCTTCATAAATGGAAAGGTAGTAACTAATCATGATTTTCACCCTTCAATTCATGGCGGAGCTATTTCTAATTCTGGAAACAATCTTAAAATAATTAACTCTGTATTTATTAATAATTCCGTAGGAGACTCTTATGGTACGGCTATTTACAATATTGGAAATAATTTCCTTTTAATTAATTCTTCCTTTAGTAATAATAGTTGGAATTGGACTGGCAAAAGTAATATACAGGATTATAGAGGTGGAGATAGTGCTATTTATAATGCATATTCAAGTAATTTCACTGTTATTAATTCTAATTTTTATAATAATTCTGCTGATATTTATAATGTGAATTGTAGTAATTTTAGTATTTTTAATTCTAATTTTGATGCTTGTAATAATGGTATACCTATTTTTAATCTGCTTGTTAATAAGTCTATTACTATATCAAATTGTAGTTTTATTAATAATAGAGTGAATGCTGAGGCTGTGTCTATTTATAATTTAAATTCCAGTAATTGTACTATTGTGAATTCTAAATTTATTAATAATTCTGGTAGTTCTATTATTCATAATGAATATGGTCCTAATCTTCATGTTATTAATTGTAGTTTTAGTAATTTGTCTAATTCTGGTATGGCTGATGGTAATGCTATTGATAATAGTTATAGTCCTTATTTAAATGTTTTAAATTGTAGTTTCAATAATATTTCTTCAACTAGTCTTAGTACTACTATTGAGAATTCTCTTAGTGATAACTTTACTATTAGGAATTCTATTTTTATTAATTGTCATCAGGGGCAGTCTGGTGCTATTCGTAATTCTGGTAATAATTTTAATGTATTTGAATGTGTATTTGTTGATAATTCTGTAACTTCGAATTATGGTGGTGCTATTCATACAACGGGTAAAAATATAAGAATAATTGATTCTAATTTTACTAATAACTCATGTTCAAATTCAGCTTGGGGTGGAGGAGCTATTTATATCGAGGGTTCAAATGGTGGTAGTGATAATTTCATTATAGAAAATTGTATATTTGTTAATAACTCTGCAGCTAATGGTGGTGCAATTTATAATGATGAAGGAAATAATGGTAGTATAATTAACTCTACTTTCAGTTATAATAGGGCTAATTGTTCTGTTTCTATTGATATAAATCCTTGGATGCATGCAAGTGGAGGTAGTGCTATTGCTAATGCTGGTTCTGCTTATAATCTTAGTGTTGTAGATTGTATCTTTTTTAATAATACTATACGGACAGGTACTTCTGAGGGAACCATATATAATTTTATCAATGCTAGTTGTAGTATTGTTAATTCAAGCTTTGTTAATAATTATGGTAGATATGGTGGTGGTGTTGCTAATCATGGAAATTGTAGTATTTTAAATTCAAGTTTCCTTAATAATTCTGTTTATAATAATGGTGGTGCTATTTTAAATTATGGCAATCTTACAATCATTAATCCTACTTTGGTTAATAATTCTGCAGGTCGTGGTGGTAGTGGTGGTGCTATTTATAATGCTGCTGATAATTTTGTTCTTATGAATATTGAGTTTATTAATAATTCCGCAAAGTATGGTTCTGGTGGGGGTTTTAATAATGTTGGAGATAATGTCATTGTTAAGAATTGTACTTTTATTAATTGTTCTGGAAGTTTTGGTGGTGGTGCTAGAAATTATGGTTTTAATTTTAGAATAATGGATTGTATATTTCTTAATAATTCTGTAACTAGTTATGGTGGTGCTTTTACTAATGATGGTCTTGATTATGATGATAGTGGTAATAATTGTAGTATTATAAATTGTACTTTTATTAATAATTCTGCTACTGCTGGTGGTGCTATTTATAATGGTCGCAATAATAATACGGATATTATGAATTGTAGTTTTGTTAATACTCATGCAGTAGATGTTGGTGGTGTTATTTATAATTACTATACAAATAATTTTAGGGTTATGAATTCTAGTTTTCTTAATAGTTCTGCAGAAGATATTGGTGGTGTTATTTATAATCAGAATAGTAATTATACGAGTATTATGAATTGTAGTTTTAATGAGTCTAATGCTTATAATGGCGGTGCTATATTCAATAATTGTAATTATACGAGTATTATAAATTGTAGTTTTGTTAATACTTATGCAGATGGTGGTGCTGGTGTTATTTATAATAGTGGTGGAAATAATCTCACTATTATGGAGTCTATTTTTATTAATAATTCTGTAGGTTTTGAATGTTCTGGTGGTGTTATTTATGCTATTGGTAACAATCTTAAAATTCTTTATTCTGTATTTATTAATAATTCTGCAGAAACAGGATCTGGAGGAGTAATGAGTAATAGAGGCGATGATACACTTATTATGAATTCTATTTTTATTAATAATACTGCAATTAAAGGTGGAGCTATTCTTACTTCTGCAAGTGGAGGAGTTAATTTAACTATTATCAACTCTTCATTTATTAATAATAGTGCTAATTATGGTGGTGGAGTATTTACTAATACTAATAATACTGTTATTCTTGATTCTAACTTTACAGGTAATACTCAAGCTATTGGAATTGATAGGACTAATTCTTATATCTTTAGTGGTAATAAGATATTTGATAATGATGTTGGAATTCAGTTTGTTTACACTGATACTGTTATTAAAGACCATACTGTTTTAATTGAAGAGTTAAAAATTAATAATAGTGGATTTAAGGATAATAATTATAGTTTTGCTATAAGTGGAATAAATAGTAGCTATACCTTCATTGGAAACGGATTTAATGACAGTTATAAAGGATTCCTTATCTTTGAAAATGGTAGTGGAAATATATTAAAAGACAGTCAAATTCATGGTCTTAATGTTACTGCTATTACTTTTGGTGTTTCTTCTAATAAAGATGGACTTAACAATGTTACTTTATTTAATAATCTTCGAGCTATTCTTGTTTTAGGGGATAATATTAATATTATTAGTTCGAATATTTATGATAATACTGTAGCTATTAATTTAACATCTGATGCTGTATCTACACATATTAACTTTAATCGTATTGTAAACAATAGTGTTATTTTAAATGGTATGGATATTGGTGGTCTTGGTGGTATTGCTGGTTTTGGTGGTATTGCTGGTGGTCTTGGTGGTTATGCTATTTATGGTGCAGATTCTAATGATAATTTAACTAGTAATTGGTGGGGTCAAAATCTAAATATAACTGATTTTATTGAAGGTAATAATTATAAGCTTGATGATTACTTTGTTTTACTGCTTTCCTATGCTAATATTTCTGGTGATCGTATTTATATTGGTAAGTCTGATAAAGAAATCATGGTATTAGGAGATAATAGTTATTATCTTTACTTTAATTTGGCTTTAAACACAAGCACTATTGATAATATTCTTAATGAAACTGCAAAATACTTGCCTAACTTTAATATTACTCTAATATTTGATAATGGAACTCAAGAGTCTAATGATTCTGAAGATGATCCTAATGGTGATAATAATCGTACTAATGATGGTAATGGTGTTGAAACTAGTTTTGTTATTTCTCTTGGAAACGGGGGAAATAATAGCTATATTTCTCCTTTAACTTATACCTATGACGAATTATTAATCCTATCTGCACTTGGAGATAATGAAAATATTTCACTTACTCTTAATCCATATCTTGACAAAGATGACATTTATTCTGATGGTGTTTATGTTAACTCTTCAATTGAAGTTAGTGGAGATGGTCGCGACTGGGAACATGCATTCAGTAATTTAAAAGATGCTCTTGATTGTGTTATTCGAAATAGCTTAAACGATGAATCCGATGATCCTGTTGTTATTCATATTGCAGGAGATTTATCTACACTTGCTAATAATTATACTGGAGATAAAAATGTTGCTTTAATATTTGATAGCAATCTTGGAAATATAACACTTTCTGGTGAGTTTGGTAGTCCTATATTTGATGCTCAAGGATCATCTTATATATTTAATATTCATGCTGGTGCAGATAATATTAAAATAGCTAATATGACCTTTATAAATGGGCATACTGATGGTGATGGAGGAGCTATTTCAAACAATGCTAATAATCTCAATATCATCAATTCAAGCTTTATTAATAACTCTGCAAATAGTTCTGCTGGTGCTTATGGTGGTGCTATTTATAATAATAATGGCACTAATTTTAGTGTGAGTAATTCTAGTTTTATTAATAACTCCGCAGA
>JAISIT010000024.1 GCA_031261915.1 Candidatus Methanoflexus mossambicus | reverse complement strand
TTAATCAACCGAAAATAAGTATGGTAACAGACTTAAAAAATGGTTATGATTCAGTTGTTGGAAAATTAGGATTTGATCATCAATTATGCCTTAGACACTTTGAAGAATCATTAAATAATCGATTAAAAGAGGCAGTTAAAAAAAATAAAATAGGAGAATATGGTGAAGCTGAATTAAAATATTATCTTAAAATAATACTAAGATTAAAAGGATTAAGAAACTATGAGGAAGCAAAAAAACTTTTAAAATTACTTACAGATAATTTTAACGAATTTCCCAAAATCATACAAGAAATATTATCCGATTTTGTACTACCTCAATTCAAGTCATTAACACTATTTTTAAGAGATCCTAATGTCCCAAAAACAAATAATTTCTGCGAAAACATATTTAATAAAAAAAATCCAAGATACAAAAAGAATCAAGGCAAAACTAAAGAAGGAACTAAAGCCCGGTGTGCATTAAAAGAACGGAGATGGGATAGATTGAATGCAAAATTTTAACAGCAAAGTTTTGGACAGTCACTGATTTTGGCAGTGCTAAAAGTTTAAATACTATGGAGAACTATATTTAATATGTAGAGTTTATCTACTTTATATGAGTAATATATAGATATTATCCAAAAACTCTAATTTGCAATTTCAATTGTATTTCATATTAGATATTATTATCCAAAAACTCTAATTTGCAATTTCAAGTGTATTACAAATTATTCATTTTATTTCAAATAACTTTCTTTAAAGTCATTTAAACGGTAATTATTATTAATTAAAATAGCTTTTTTGGATATTGTTATTATTCATTTTAGTTTAAATAAATTAATTCAAAATCAATTTTGAAAATATATTATTAATAAAAATAAGTTTTTGGACATTGTATATATAAATAAAGGAGTTATTATAATGAATAGAAGAGATAATACATACCAATTACCAACTGGTATTGAAATATGGGATGATGGTCTCCATTTGCGTGAAAAACTCATTCCTCAAAACGATTCAACTGTTGGTGTGCTTGGAAAATATGGTAAATATCATTGGAATAGTGAGACTACAACTTTGACTTTGGAAAATGTTGATATTGCTTTAGATGGTGAAAGAGGCGACGCTTTGTTATATTCTGTTGCTAAAACAAGAAATATTAACATTGAATTAGTGGGAGTTAATTATTTTAATAGTAGTAATCATGTTTTGATTAGTCTTGGTAATACATCTATGACTTTTATGAGTAAATCAAATGGTCGTCTTATTTTACAAGGTGAGAAGAAGACTAATGGAATTCAGGGTATTTATTCTGAAACTTTTTTTGAGTCTGGAGAGATTATTTTTGATGGTTTTTCAACTGCAATGTGGATGAATGATTCTCATATTGAATTCAATGGAGCTAAAGTTACTGTTATTAATTCTGGTTCTGGTTTTGCTGCTGCTAATTCAACGAGATATATTATTAATAGTGGTGATATTCATATAAATGCTGATAAAGTTGGTTTAGAAACACATTCACAATCTTTGCAGATTCATGGAGGTAACTTATTGGTTGCTGGGGGTCAAATGGTTTCTGATGGCAGTCCAACTGAATTACCAAAGCTTTATAAGTGGCAAATTGCTTCTGATGTTGAGGGTCAAGAGATCATTGATAGTGGTCGGTTTCCTGATAAAGTAATTCCTTTTGATAAAGAATTTAAATTCCTTCAAATGAATGTTGAACCTTACTATGCTGATACAACATTGGTTTTAAAAGAAGAAGGTTTATATTTAGGTGATGAGTTACTTCCTCAAAATGATAGTAGTATGGGTAAATTGGGTGTTAATGGTATGTACTCATGGAATCCAGATACTGATACTTTGACTTTAGAAAATGTTGATTTTGCATATAATGGTATGGAATCACAGCCAGTTTTAGGTGTTGATAGGAATAATAAACCATTAAATGTTGTTATGAGTGGTAAAAATCGTTTAGCATCTTCTATGCAGCTTATTTTTAATATTGGTAGCAGTACTTTAACTTTTTCCAGTGAAAATAAGGGAGAATTACATTTAGTAGGTGGTGGTAAAACCTATGCTATTAGTGCAATATACTCTAAAATAGAATTTAAATCTGGAGCAGTGTTCTTTGATAATTTCTCTTCTGGTATTTGGTCAAATAATTGTAATGTTTTGGTAAGTGGTGGAGAAGTTGTGATGAATAGTGTGAAATCTGGTATTGCTTCTTGGAATTTATGTGAGTATCTTATTAGTGATGGTTATATAGAAGTAAATGCAACTGATACTGCTTTTGCAATTCCACGTGATTATTTGCAAATGACTGGAGGTATTATTCAAGCAACAGCTTTAAATAGAGTTTTTGCCAACACTTTCCATACTCTTCCAGACACCTATGAGTGGGAAGTAGATACAAAAACTAAATTCCCATTAGAACAAAAACAAGGACATTTCCCTAAGGATGAATTCCCAATGGCAGATATTGACATAATTAATTCAGCTCGTATCACACGAGATTAGTCAATATTTCAAAATAAGTGTTCTTAAAAGTTATCAATTAAAAAAGAAATTATTGATAATTTTTAGTTTATTATATAATATAATAGTTATAACATTAAATTATAATATAATAAATTATAATATAATAAATTATTAATATAATAAATTATAATATAAATGGCGAAAGTAACTTTTTGGAGACAATGAATTTTTAATGTTTGTTTTTTCTGAAATTACTTTTGCCGATAACTATTCTTTCAAAATTCATACATTTTCATAAAATGCATGGAAAGTCAATTAAAATAATATTTCTGTTCAAATTGCTTGTGTAAATTTGTTGGCTCTTTTGTAAAAAATAAACATATATGTATGTTCCAATATTCTCTCACCTTAACGATTATTTAAATTAATATATGTCTTCCCAAAACTACATTTTGTCAAATATTGAGTTATTTTAAATTCATTTTTAATTTGTTAAATTATTTAAAACTTAAATTTTAATACTAATTTAATATTATTTTTAAAAAATAATGTAAAATTGAAGAATATAAAATAGTTAAATAGTTTAAAATAATATTAATTTTATAAAAATTCTTAAAAATATTGCTTATGGGACACACTTATTGTATTGAAATTGTAAGTCATATACACCAAACTAACAGTATTTTATAATATAGTAATCCATTGTATTGGAATGGGGGAAAATTTTCATGGAATTTAATAAAATAATAAAAATTAGATTTATATCTATATATAAAATCTTAGTATATATTAGTAAACTTAGGATTTTCATTATTGCTCAAAAAAGGACTGTATGGTTTTTAGCTAAACGAAATATGGATAATAACTCATTTTTAAAATATTTTTTTATTTTTTTATTTATAATTCATACATTTTTTAGATATTATTTAATTAAAACTTCCAATGATGTTATTTACGCAGCTTTTGAATTTGTTGTTACTGAAAAATGTAATTTGAATTGTGAAAGGTGTTCAAATTTAATGGATCTTTATAATGATCCTCAACATTATGATATTAATAAAATAACTGAAGATTTGTTTAATTTTTTAGATTTGGTCTATCATGTGGTGGAACTAAGAATAATTGGAGGGGAACCTTTTTTAAATAGGAATTTAAGTTTTTTGATTGAAAGTCTTTTTTCTAATAAAGATGCTTTAAATAAAATTGAATATATTTCTTTTATTACTAATGGAACTGTTATTCCAGATAAAAAAACTATTTCTCTTTTGAAAAAGTATAAAAATAAGATTATGGTTGCTGTAACTAATTATGGTGAAATTAGTGAAAAAATAATCAAAAAATTAGAAGATAATAATATAACCTATACTTTTTCGAGCTCAGATGATGAATGGTTGGATATAGGTGATTTAAAAAAGAGAAATAGAGATACTGATGAATTGAAGAAATTGTTTGATGATTGTGGTGGAAGAGAGGGGTGCAATACTTTGCTTAATGGAAAGTTTTATGTATGTCCATTAGAGGCTCATGGAATAAATATTTCTATTATTCCTAAAAATCTTATGTTTTTAGATTTAAGATCAAATGAGTCCAGAGAATTTAAAATTAATAAATTAAAAAAGTTAAGATCATTGGATTATATTGATGCTTGTGATTATTGTGATTTGCCGTTAGCAAAAGTTTTAAAAACTAAAAGTGAATTATTTGATGCTTAATTATTTAGTGAATTTAGAGTATTGTAAAGTTGTTGGCTCTTTGGTTATATGGATATTTACTTTTTTCAACTAATAGCAAAATGGTTTATTTCAGTTTTTATATTTATTTTATTTTAATTTTTAATTGATTTAAATTTGTACTTTTAAAAATTAAAATAATATTGATCTTAAAATATATAAAATAACTATTTATTTGTCTTTAAATTATGCTAATTTTAGACACTCTGTTATTAATATTATTATTACGGTATAGTATATAAATATGTAGATTAAATAATGTTAAAATAAAAGGTCATGTTCCTTTAATTTGCCGAAGTATTTATATATGAGTTTTTACAAAAATAATATTGTAAAAATGTTTATATAATATTTGGAGGTTGTTTTATGGGAAAAAGAGGTCCTAAAAGTAAATTTGCTGATGTTGCTTGTCCTAATGAAAATTGTAATGATTATGGTAAAGTTAATAATCAGAATATTGCAGGTAATGGAACTTATTCTACTAAGAATGGTAAAGTTCGTCAGTTTAAGTGTAAT
>JAISIT010000274.1 GCA_031261915.1 Candidatus Methanoflexus mossambicus | reverse complement strand
AATAAACAGTTGTTTGAGGGTTTGTATATTTATGATAAGTGGGATTGGAGTAAGAGTTATCCTGTTTTGCATATTGATTTGAGTGAAGGTGGTTTTGATACTTTAAAAAGGTTGAAAACTAGTTTAGAAGATACTATTGATGATTTGGCTGAGGATTTTGGGATTGATCTTAAAAGGAAAACAAGGGAGAAACGATTTGCTGAATTAATTAAGAAAATAAGTAAAAAAACAGGAAAAAAAGTTGTTGTTTTGGTTGATGAGTATGATTTTCCTATTATAGATAATATGAGTAATCTTGAGGTTGCAGAGAAGAATAGAGAAACTTTAAGTGAGTTTTATCAGATATTAAAAACATCAGGTAAATATATTCATTTTATTTTTTTAACTGGTGTGTCTAAGTTTGTTAAAACTAGTGTGTTTTCTAAATTGAATAATTTGACTGATTTAACTATTAATCCTGATTATTCTAGTATTTGTGGATACAGAGAAGAAGATTTAGAAGAACATTTTAGCTATTATATTGAGGAATTGAGTAAAAAACAAGAGATTAGTTATGAAGAAACAATGACTAATATAAAAAGGTGTTATGATGGTTATTCTTGGGATGGTGAGTGTTTTTTGTATAATCCGAGTTCTATTATAAGTACTTTTTTTGAAAAAATGTTTGCTAATTATTGGTTTGATACTGGGACTCCGACTTTTTTGATGGATCTTGTTCGCAAAGAGAATATTGATATTGATATTTTAATTAACCCTGATTTATCTTTTAATGGTATATTTCCAACTTGGGATTTAGAAGATATTGATTTTGCAACTGTATTGCTTCAAACTGGTTATTTGACTATTAAAAGGAAAGAAAAAACTGGTATTAGTAAAGAATACATTTTGGGTTTACCGAATAAAGAGGTTGAAAACTCATTATTTAGCTATCTTCTTGCCACATATACTAATCATACTCCTCAAAGTGTTGAAAGACTTAGAAGAAAGTTTTTATCTTCCTTGATAACTAGTGATAGTGATAAATTATCGAAAATATTGGATATTCTTATTGGAAAAATTCCATATCATTCTCATATGAAGAATTGGAAGTATTATCAGGAAATATTGAGTGTTTTTTTCATTACAAGTGGTTTAAAAACAGAATCAGAGCAATCTAACTCTCAGGGGAGAATAGATTATGTTTTGCAATATAAAAATAAGTATATTATTGTTGAGCTTAAGTATAGTCAGAAAAAATCCATAGAAACAATGTTTAGCGAAGCTTGGAGCCAGATAGCTAAGAAAAGATATTATCAAGCATATCAAGATAAGAATTTAATGTTTTTAGCTATTGCAATACGGGATACAGAAGCAAAAGAAGTTCAATGCCAAATAAAAACATTAGAAGAAGTTAAAAAAATTAAAACAGAATAATTATAGCATTATAATTGAATTATTATATAATTTATTAAAATAAAGACAATATAAATTATTTAAAACGATTTAAAACTAATTTAACATCAATTATACGAAATTCTATTTTTTAATAATGATATAAACATTTTTATTATTTAAAACTAATTTATTTTCCTATTAATTTAAAAATAAATAGTATTTAAATTTTTTAGTTAAAAATATTTGAAATTATTCTGTTGTTTCTTTAATTAATAGCTATTTGACCTTAAAATATGCATTTAATAGCTATTTTCATCATGCACAATTTATTTGTTTTAAAACAAAATAAGAATTATATTTCTATTTAAATAAAAATAATAATGGATATTGATAATAATTTTAATTTTAAATATGAAAAAGAATACAATTTATAATTATAAGAATAGGAAAATAAAATATTAATACAAAAAAATATAAATAGTATTATAAATAAATAATATTTAAATAATATTTAAATAAATAATAAAACAATATTCAAATTGATAAGAAAAAAAATAAATATTGGACTTAAGGAGTTATTTAAATGGATGAATCAATTAAGGATTTGCCTATAAGCATATCAACATTTTCTCAGTTAATTGAGAATAATTATATTTATGTGGATAAAACAGAACATTTGTATAATTTGATTAAACCTGGACGTAAGTGTTTTTTGTCTCGTCCTCGTCGTTTTGGTAAGAGTTTACTTGTTAGCACTATGAAAGAGTTATTTGAAGGGAATAAAAAGCTTTTTGAGGGTTTGTATATTTATGATAAGTGGGATTGGAGTCAGAATTATCCTGTTTTGAAGATAGATATGAGTAGTCGGAGTGTTGAGACTCCTGAAATCTTTGAAAATTCATTAAATAAGTTAGTTGATGGAATAGCTGAGGATTATTCAATTAATTTTATTAATGATGATTTAAAAGGTAAATTTGAGGAGTTAATTAAGAAAATATCTATTAAAACTAAAAAAAAGGTTGTAATTTTAATTGATGAGTATGATTTTCCAATTATAGATAATATGGACAATCTTAATATTGCTGAGGAAAATAGAAAGACATTAAGTAAGTTTTATCATATATTAAAAACAGCTGGTGACTATATTCATTTTATTTTTTTAACGGGTGTGTCTAAGTTTGTTAAAACAAGCATATTTTCTAAGTTGAATCATTTAGATGAAATAACATTAGATAGGAAATATTCTACTATTTGTGGATACACAGAAGAAGATTTAGAGAAACATTTCAGTGATTATATTGAAAATTTAAGTGAAATGGAAGATATTAGCTATGAGGATACTGTTGAGAATATAAAACGGTGTTATGATGGTTATTCTTGGGATGGTAAGCATTTTTTGTATAATCCTACGTCTATAGTTAGCACTTTCTCTAAATTGGAGTTTGGTAATTATTGGTTTGATACGGGTACTCCGACTTTTTTGATGGATCTTGTTAAAAAGGATAATATTGATTTGAATATGTTTACAGACCCAAATTTGCATTTTAATGGGGATTTTCCGACTTGGGATTTGAGTAATGTTAATTTTACTACGGCATTATTACAGACGGGTTATTTGACTATAACTAAGAAAATTAAGACTATTAGTGGGCAGAAGAGGTATTTGTTGGGTATTCCGAATAAAGAGGTTGAGAGTTCATTGTTTAATTATTTGATTGCTGCTTATACTGATAATCGTCCTGAAGATGTTGTAGATTTAGGTGATGATTTTTTAATGTATTTAGAAGAGGAAAATGAAGAGAAATTGTCCCAAACTTTGGATATTTTGATTGGTAAGATTCCTTATCATTCACATATGAAGAATTGGAGATATTATCAGGGAATATTCAGTGTTTTTTTCATGAAAACAGCTTTAAAAACAAAAGCAGAACAAGCTAACTCTCAAGGAAGAATAGACTATGTCTTAGAATATAAAAATAAATATGTTATTGTTGAACTTAAGTATAGCCAAAAAAAATCCATAAAAACAATGTTTAACGAAGCATGGAGCCAAATAGCTAAGAAACGATATTATCAAACATATCAAGATAAAAATTTAATGTTTTTAACAATTGCAATAAGAGACACAGAAGCAAAAGAAGTCCAATGCCAAATAAAAACATTAGACGAACTTAAAAAAATAAAAACAGCATAATTACCACATTATAATTGAATTATAATATAGTTTATCAAAATAATGACAATATAAATTATTTAAGAGGATTTAAAAAATAATTTAACATAAATTATATGAAATTCTATTTTTTAATAGAATATAAAGATATTTATTATTTAAAACTAATATATTTCACTATTAATTTTAAAAATAAGCAGTATTTAAATATTTTAATTAAAAATATTTGAAATTATTCTATTATTTTTAAATTTAATATTTATTTACCATTAAAATCTTTATTTGACATATATTTTAATATATTTTAATCTATTTTAATTTCTTTAATCAGTGAAATTGATTTAAAAAACGAAGTTTTTTTTGTATTTGACTTGAAGTTAAGTGAAAATTGACAGTGCTAAAAAATAAAATAAACAAAGATATATATTTTAATTTTGAAATAATTAATTAATAATAAAAATATAAAATAATAGATTATTGAAAGAGAAAATTATGTTAGAAAATTTAGCACAACTACTTCAAAGCTTTTTTATAAATTATGGATCTTTAGGTGTCTTTTTAGGAAGCATAATTGAAGAGATAATAGCTCCAATTCCTTCAACATTAGTTATACTTGGAAGTAGTATGTTTATGCTTGCAGGACAAGCTATTAATATTAATTCAGTTATTAATTTGATATTAAATGTTTCAATTCCTGCAGCTGCTGGAATGACTATTGGTTCATTAGTTATTTATGGATTATGTTATTATTTGGGTAAAAATTTTATAATTAAATGGGGAAAATATTTTACAATAAGCTGGAAAAGTATAGAAAATGCTCAAAAAAAATTTGAAAAACAAAACAAAGATTCAATTATGTTATTTGGAGTTAGAGCTATTCCAGTTATTCCCAGTGTAGTTATAAGTGCTTTTTTCGGAATTTTAAGATATGATGTTAAAAAATATATCATTTTAACATTTTTAGGTGGACTTGTAAGAGCAAGCATTTTAGGATTTGTTGGTTGGCAATTTGGAAAAGTTTACAGTGAAATTTCCAATGAAATCTCATTTTTAGAAGATATTGTGATAATTATTATAATTGTTGCAATTATTAGTTATTTTATTTATAAAAAGAAGTTTAAAAATAAAAATAAATAAAAAATAGATTTTTATAAACAGTATAATCTATAAGAATCAATATAATAATCAAATAATAATCAATATAATAAATCAATCTAAAAATATAAAACCTGAAATATTATTTAATGAATGGGGAACTAATTCTAAAGCCATTAAATTGTCCAATAAATCTTCTGGGAATTTTCCAGCATATTTTATTCCAAAAAATCGAATAGGTTTAAATCCAAATTGTTTATAGAACTTATTATCTCCTGCAAGAAAAACAACATCAAATCCTTTATTTTTTACAATAGCTAAAGTTTTTTTAATTAGATTAGATCCAATATGTTTATTTCTATACTCTTTTAAAACCGAAACAGGAGCTAAATGAATAGCTTCATGAATCTTATTTCCTTTATCGTCCATCACATAAGTCTTTGTATACATTATATGTGCAATAATATCTTTATTATCAATATACTCCATATTAAAAGAATTATTGCCAATATCGTTATTATTACTATTATTAATATTATTATTACCATTATTATTACTATTATTATTACTATTATTACTATTATTAATATTATTACCACTATTATTACTAATACTACTACTACAAGTATTGCTATTGCTATTATTATTCTCTAATTCAATTACAAATTCTAAATCAGAAATATAATCTTTAGTATTTCTTAATTTTACTACAAAATCTTGTTCTTTACCATCACTATGATATGCTGTTTTAAAAGACTCTTTAACAACAGCATAGATTTCATCATAATCTTCTTTTTCTGCAAGTCTTAGATTTGTATTCATACAATCACATTAATGATGAAAAAAATAAGTAATAATAAAATAAGTAATAATAAAATAAGTAATAATAAAATAAGTAATAATAAAATAAGTAATAATAAAATAAGTAATAATAAAATAAATAATAATAAAATAAATAATCTTAAAAATAATAACTAATAAAATAACAACAACAAATCCAAGAATTAAAATACCTTAAATTTCATCGATATATTCATTTAATGATTTAACATTAACTTCTTTATTTTGAATAGCTTCAATAGCATTAAAAACTGCTTTAGCCCCAGCTAATGTTGTAACATAAGGAATTCCTAATTCAATAGCTAAACGTCTGATTATATAACCATCTTTTGTTGAAAGTTTTCCAGATGGCGTGTTAATAATTAAATCAATCTCTTTATTTAAAATAGCATCAGAAACATTTGGAGAATTTTGACTAACTTTACTTATCTCTTCAATTTCAACACCATTAACAGCCCTAGCAGTTCCAGGAGTAGCAACGATTTTAAAACCTAATGATTTTGCTTTTTCTACTATTGATTGAATTTTACTTTTATCTGTTTCTTTAACACTTATGAATACTGTTCCTTTTATTGGTAAATTCATTCCAGCAGAAAGTTGAGATTTGTAGTATGCAAGAGCAAAATTCTCATCAACACCCATACTTTCGCCTGTTGATTTCATTTCTGGTCCTAATATTGTATCAGATTCTGGAAGTTTTAAAAATGGGAATACAGATTCTTTTACTGCCACATGATTGATTTTAATCTCATCATGTAATCCATAATCTTTTAATTTATTACCAATTATCAATTTTGAAGCTATTTTTGCAAGTGGAACTCCAATAGCTTTACTTACAAATGGTATTGTTCTACTTGCTCTTGGATTTGCTTCTATAATGTAAACTTTATTTTCATCAAGTTTTACAGCATATTGAATATTCATAAGACCAACTACATCTAATTCAATAGCTAATTTTCTTGAATAATCTCTGATAGTATTTAAAATATCTTCAGGAATTGTTTGTGGAGGAATTACACAAGCAGAATCTCCAGAATGGATCCCTGCTTCTTCAATATGCTCCATTATTCCTCCAATGAAAACATCCTCTTTATCTGAGAGAATATCAACATCCACCTCAATTGCATCCTCTAAAAATTTATCAACAAGGATAGGATGTTCAGGAGAAACTCTAACGGCCTCTTCCATATACTCTTTAAGCTCATAATCATCATAGACAATCTCCATAGCCCTACCACCTATAACATAAGATGGTCTAACTAAAACAGGAAATCCAATATGCTTAGCTATTTCACGAGCATCAGCAAATGAATTTGCAAGTCCATACTCTGCTTGAGGAATATTTAATTTTTCTAATGCTGCACTAAAACGTTTTCTATCCTCTGCTCTATCAATACTATCATAAGGAGTTCCTAAAATTTTAACACCATTATTTGAAAGAGGAACAGCAAGATTTATTGATGTTTGACCTCCAAATTGAACAACAACACCTTCTGGATTTTCTTTTTCAACAACCCCCATTACATCTTCAAATGTTAATGGTTCAAAGTATAATTTATCTGAAATATCATAATCTGTGCTTACTGTTTCAGGGTTATTATTAATAATAATAGTTTCTATTGCCTCTTCTTTTAAAGCAAGAGAAGAATGAACACAACAATAATCAAACTCAATACCTTGACCAATTCTAATAGGACCTGCACCTAAAATAATTATTTTTCTTTTATTAGATGGTATTACCTCATCATTTCCATCAAAACTACTGTAATAATATGGAGTTTTAGCTTCAAACTCTGCTGCACAAGTATCAACCATTTTATAACCTGGTTTGATATTATGTAATTTAGCTATTTCCCTAATCTCATCTAAAGAGATATTGCAAATATTAGAAAGTGTAATATCTGAAAATCCAAGTTTTTTAGCATCTAAGAAAATTTCTTTATCCATTAATGATTCTCTTGTTATTTTCTTCTCAAAATCAACAATATTTTTTATTTTATCTAAAAAGAAAGTATCTATATTTGTTATATTAGATAACTCACTAACAGACATTCCCATTTTTAATGCACTATAAATTTGGAATAATCTATTGTCTGTAGGATTTTTTAAATCATCTTTACTAAAATTAGCTTCTTCAAAACCATATTTACCAATATCTAAAGACCTAATAGCTTTATGTAATGATTCTTCAATTGTTCTACCAATAGCCATTACTTCTCCAGTAGATTTCATTTGAATTCCAATTTTACGATTTATTCCTTTGAATTTATCAAAAGGCCATCTTGGAATCTTACAAATCACATAATCAAGGGTTGGTTCAAAAGATGCAGGAGTTTCTTTGGTAATATCATTTTGTATTTCATCAAGAGTCATTCCAAGAGCTATTTTTGCAGAAATCTTAGCTATTGGATAACCCGTTGCTTTAGATGCCAATGCACTACTTCTGCTTACTCTAGGGTTGACTTCAATAACTTTATACTCGGAAGTTTCAGGATTGACTGCAAATTGAATATTACATCCTCCTTGAATCTTAAGAGCCCTGATAATTTTTATAGAAGCATCTCTTAACATTTGATGTTCAATATCATTTAAATTTTGAGCAGGAGCCACAACAACACTTTCTCCAGTATGAATACCCATAGGATCTATGTTTTCCATATTACATACAATAATACAAGTATCATTTTTATCCCTCATAACCTCGTATTCAAATTCTTTCCACCCTAAAACTGATTCATCAATTAAAACCTGGTTAATAAAACTCATATCCAAACCATGGGTAGCTATTTCAATTAATTCCTCTTTATTATTAGCTACTCCACCACCAGTCCCCCCTAAAGTAAATGCTGGGCGAACAATAACAGGATAACCTATTTTTCCAACAGCAACAATAGCTTCTTCAACAGATTCAACTGCTTTTGCCTTAGGAATTGGTTCATTGAGTTTTTTCATAAAACCATCAAATAAATCCCTATCTTCAACATTAGCTATTGTTTGAACATCAGAACCTAAAACTTTCACTCCGTCAAGTGCTCCGATTTCATCTAAGCCCGTAGCAATGTTTAAACCTGTTTGACCTCCCATAGTAGGCAAAATAGCATCAATATTCTCTTTTTTTATGATTTTTGCAACAATTTCTGGAGTTAATGGTTCAACATAAACTCTATCTGCCATGTCCATATCTGTTTGTATTGTAGCAGGATTACTGTTAATTAAAACCGTTTCTATTCCTTCTTCTTTAATTGATTTACATGCTTGAGAGCCAGAGTAATCAAACTCGGCAGCTTGACCTATTTGAATTGGTCCAGAACCTATAATTAGAACTTTTTTAATATCTGAATCTATTGGCATTTATATTCTCCATTAATATTATCATTTTATATTTCCATTAAGTTATATTTCATTATAAGATTAATAATTGATTACTTGTTCTACAAATTGATTAAAAACAAAATTAGTATCATTAGGACCAGGTCCTGCTTCTGGATGATACTGAACAGATTGAATTGGTAATTCATTATGGATAAATCCTTCTGGAGTTTTATCATTTAAATTTATTTGAGATAATTTAAAATTAGCATCAATTAATGATTCTTCGTCAACAGAAAACCCATGATTTTGAGAAGAAATAAAAACCTTACCAGAAACTAAATCTTTAACTGGTTGATTAACTCCTCTATGACCAAACTTCATTTTATAGGTGCTAGCACCAAATGATTGGGCTAAAATTTGTTGTCCCATACATATTCCTAAAATTGGGAATTTTTCATGCAATTTTCTTGTAGTTTCAACAGTTGAAGATAACTTTTGAGGATTTCCAGGACCACAAGAAACCATAAAACCATTTATATCATAATCTAAAATATCATTAGAACTTGAATTATATGGGAAAAGGACAACTCCAATATTTCTATTTAAAAAACTATTAATGATATTCTTTTTAACACCACAATCAATAATAGCTATTCGTTTATTCATGTTTTCCCCAAATGTTTTAATGTTTTTTGTTGAAACTTGAGGAACTAAATCCATATCACTTATATCAAGCTGATTTTTAGCAAGAGAAACTATTTCACTATCATCAAGCTCTTCTGTAGTGATTGCACATTTCATTGTTCCTCTTTTTCTAATTTTAATAGTTAAACCTCTTGTATCAATACCAGAAATAGCTGGAATTTTAAATTCTTTTAAAAACTCATCTAAAGTCTTATTCGCAGCATATTTTGATGGTTTTTCACATAATTCTCTAACAACATATCCCTCAGCTTGAATTTTACTTGATTGATACCAATCTTCACTTACTCCATAATTTCCACAAAGAGGATAAGTTGACATTAAAATCTGCCCTTTAAAAGAGGGATCTGTTAAACTTTCTACATATCCACACATTCCAGTAGAAAAAACAATCTCTCCAGTAGCTGTTGTTTCATATCCAAAAGCTTTACCTTCAATAATCGTTCCATCATCTAAAGCTAACTTTGCTTTTTCCATTTAATCACCTAAAATCAAAATTATAAGTAATAATTAATAAAATAAATATTTTTAATATTAATTATAATAAAATAACCATTTTTAACATTAATTATAATAAAATAACCATTTTTAACATTAATTATAATAAAATAAATATTTTTAATAATAAAAATAATTAATATAAATAAAGAGTATTTATTGAAAATTAAAAAAGTATTAAAATTAAAAATAAACTTAAAAATAAACTTAAAAATAAACTTAAAAATAAACTTAAAAATAAACTTAAAAATAAACTTAAAAATATAAAAAAGTTAAAAAATTCATAAATAAAATATCATCTATTAATTATGTTAAAAGTATTATATAAAAATTTGTTATAAATAATAATAATTAAAATCTAAATTGTATTAACCAGCATAAACTTAGATAAATCCACATTTAAGAACTATTTAATCTAAAAACTATTTAATCTAAGAACTATGTATTAATACCAAAGTATTAATAGAAATTATCACTATAAATCTAAATATTATTTATTAATCTTCATTTAAAGATTTTTGAATAGATTTGCCATTAGAAACATCTCTTAAAATTCTTAATTCTTTAACTTTAATATGTAAAAGTTCGCCCATAACATTTTTAAATATATTTTTAGGAATATGAACTACTCCACTATCATCAGCAAAAATAAAATCTCCAGACTCAATAGCTATTTGAGAAATAGAATTATGATAAATAGAATTAAACTCATCATTAACAGAAATATTCAATGTCACATCCAATTCTCCATTTCTTAATGGTTTTCCAGCATTTGGAACAAATCCTTTTGCAAAAATAGGATAATCTAAATTTTTAATCACATCAATATCCCTGACATAACCTAAAACAATTGTTCCAAGTATTTTATTTTCCATAGCAGATTTTGAAGCTAATTCTCCCCAAATAGCTGTTTTATTTCCCTTGATTTTTTCTTTTGAATCAATAAATATTATCTCGTTTTCTAAAGTTTCCTCAATAGCTAAAAGAGAGGTTCCCCAATCATCAGAAAATGTTTTTGCTGTCCGTATAAGCCCATAAACAACTAATCCATTAATAGATTTAATAGAATCAATTACTCCATTATAATTAATAATTGTAGCTATTGCATCAGAGATTTGACATGAAGATGAAGACTCTAATAAAAACTTTAAGTTATCATACTTTTCATACTTTTCACTTTTTAAATTTTCAATAGAAAAATTTTCATTATTCTCTCCTGCAAAAGATTTAATTGAAAATTCATCATCAATATCTATTAAATCATTAAAACTTAATTTAGACAATTCATTATTATTTTTAATTCTTTTATTTTCAGCCAAATTTTTTAAAAAATTTTTAGATGAAATTTTAGATGATTTTTTATTATTTCTCATAATAATCCCTATATTTTTATTTGAATATTAAGTTTAATAAATTCTTTGGAAAATTCAAATTTTTTCCATCAATCAATCATCAATCAATTTCATTTATAATATTTCTTTCATAATCCATTAATTATTTAAATTAATTTATATAAAAATAGTAACATACACCATATTAGATAATTTTTATTATTTTTAAATTTAAATATTAAACTTTCATCATATTATTCCTCATATTAAACTTTCATCATATTAAACTTTTATTTTATTTTATTTATGAATATTAAATATATTAAATATTATTTATGGAAATTAAACATAATTATGAAGATTAAACATAAAGTTATAGAAATTAAAGATTATTTATGAAAATTAAAGATTATTTATGAAAATTAAGTATTTATAGAATAGGGATGTGTATTTTTTTGAGTGATAATAAATGGGCTAGTAATTTATCATTTTTATTGGCTATGATTGGTTCTGCTGTGGGTTTAGGTAATATTTGGAGATATCCTTATGTTTTGTATAGTAATGGTGGTGGAACTTTTTATATTCCATATTTAGTTGCTATTTTAGTAATGGGCATACCATTTTTATTACTTGAGTATGGTGTGGGATTTCATTTTAAATCATCCATTACTAAAACATTTTATCAAATTAAACCTAAATTAGAGTATATTGGTTGGTTTGTTCCTATTATCGTCTTTATGATACTTATATACTATGTTTGTATCGTGGGATGGGATGGAATTTATTTCATTTTAAGCTTTTTTAAAGGTTGGGGAGTTAATCCTGATGCTTTTTACACTACTACATTATTACAATCCACTAATTCATTAACAGGTCTCAGTTATATTATCCCAGTTATTGCGTTATCTATTATAATTGTTTGGTTTTTAATGTGGTTTATATCCCATCGCGACCTGGAAAAAGGATTAGGTAAAGCATCTACTTTTTTTGTGCCATTACTGTTTATAATGATGATTTTTATTGTAATATTTTCATTAAGCTTACCTGGAGCTATGATAGGTTTAAATGCATTATTTAATCCTGATTGGTCATTATTATTAAATATTGATATATGGTTAGCAGCATTTGGACAAGTATTATTCTCTTTAAGTTTAGGAATGTCTATTGCATTAACTTTTACAAGCTATTTGCCAGACAACAATAAATTAAGTGATAATGTTTTATGGGTAGTTATAGCTAATTGTGGATTTGAAAATTTCGCAGCTTTTGGTGTCTTTTCTATATTAGGTTACATGTCCTTGCAAAATGGCATACCTGTTGATCAATTAGTAACACAAGGAACAGGTCTTATATTCATTGCATATCCTACAATTTTTAATATATTAGGGCAATGGGCTTACATTTTAGGACCTTTGTTCTTTTTATGTGTATTTTTTGCTGGAATAACAAGCACTCTTGCATTATTAGAGCCCATATCACTATCTATTCAAAACAAATTCAATTTAACTCGTAAAAAAAGTGTAACTATTTTATGTATAATTGGATGTTTATGTGGATTTATATTCTCAACAGGTATGGGATCCTACTTATTAAGTATATCAGACATGTTTTTAAATCAATTTGGATTATTATTTGGAATATTATTAGAATGTTTAGTATTTGGATGGATATTTGGCACAGATAAGTTAATACCATTATTTAATAAAAATAGTAAATTCAAAATTGGAAAATGGTGGAGTATAATCATAAAATTCATATTACCCTTAATTATAATATTTATATGGATTGGAGGCATGGGTAATTTATTCCATAATCCATTAGAATTAAGTATAGAATTAATAATTGCAGTAATAATAGTTATAATCCCATTAATATTAACATTATTACCTAATTCAAAAAATAAGGAATAAACAAAAAGAAAAAAATAAAAAGAAAAAAATAAAAAAATAAAAATAAAAAAATAAAAATAAAAAAATAAAAATAAAAAAATAAAAATAAATGTTAACAAAAATCAGGAATATTAATTATAAAAATATAAAATAATAAACAAAATCTAAAACAAATAGAAATAAGCATACAATAAATAAGCATACAATTATTTATATAATATAAATTACAAAATATTAAATAGATACATGGAAAGCACAAAAATTAATTTTTAAAAAGTATATATTCATCATGATTAAAATTATTAATACTTATATCAATTTAATGATTAATATGTGTATTAATACATTTTTATTAATAATACATTTATTATTAAATTAATATCCCCTGATTTAAAAAATTATATTTACAAATAAGTATCAATATGATTATCATGAGTTAAATGGATTAACTTCAATTAATATTTTAAAAAAATGAATTAAAAAAATGAATTAAAATAAAAAATTTAAAATTAAATTCAATTTTATTCTTAATAAAACCGATTTGCATATTATACTCACATTTTTAAATTAATTTAACCATTTAATCGAAATTTAATCATTATTAAGTATTTAATCAAATATTATCTTTAAATATTATCAATAATTATCTTAATTAAATATATTTAATTAAATTAGATTCATTACTATTTTAATTATAATATATAAAATTATAAAATAAAAAATTTAAAGAAAAATTTAAAGAAAAATTTAAAATATTTAATAAAATTAAAACACAAAAATTATTGCCTCTTTGTATCATTTAAAATATAATAAACAATGATTTAATCATTTAATACATTATTCATTATTAATTTATATTATTAATTTATATTATTAATTATAATTTTAGTTATTAAGTTATTATATTACAATATTAATTATTAAATCTATAAGCATATACAATTTTAATATTAAATATATTAAATATATTAAATCAATTATTATACATACATAATTATTAGAATTTTTATTAAATAGCTATTCATACACTATTTATTAAAATAACCATTTACCAATTATTATTTATAAATTTACTTACGAATAATTTATGACAACTATTGAAAATGATTATGAATCAAATAATATAATATTTAATGATAAATAACACTATTTATTACCAGAATAATATTTAACAATAAGAAAATGCAAAATTGCATTGAAAAAATTGCATTAAAATATTCATGATAAATAAAGTTAAATATTTTATTAATATCCTTTAATCTAATCAATAAATAAATTATCCCTAAAATTCTAAAAGGAGGATTAAAATGGGAAAAGGTGAAGAACTAACCACGACTAAATATCTTATTCATGCACAAATTAATGCTACTGGAATTGTGGAAAAACCAGATGTAGTTGGTGCTGTTTTTGGACAAACTGAAGGACTTTTAAGTAATGATTTAGATTTAAGAGAACTTCAAAGAACAGGTAGAATCGGAAGAATTAAAGTAGATATTACTTCACAAGGTGGGAGAGCCAAAGGAGAAATTGTTATACCTTCAAGTTTAGATAGAATCGAAACAGCTATTTTAGCTGCATCTCTTGAAACTATAACTCGAGTTGGACCATGTGAAGCAGGTATTGGTGTCTTAAAAGTTGAAGATGTTAGAGCAGTTAAAAGAAAACAAGTTGTTGATCGTGCAAAAGAAATTTATCAAGGAATGATGGAAAAAGTATCTCCTGAAAGTGTTAAAATGATTGAGGAGATAAAAGAATCCATGAGAATTCATGAAATCTCTGAATATGGTGAAGAACATCTTCCAGCAGGACCAAATGTCCACACATCTGATGCTATAATAGTTGTAGAAGGGCGTTCAGATGTCTTAAATCTCTTAAAATATGGGATTAAAAATACTGTAGCAGTTGAAGGCGTTAATATTCCTAAAAGTATTGCTAAATTAACTAAAGAAAGAACAGTTACTGCATTTGTAGATGGTGATCGTGGAGGAGAATTGATTTTAAAAGAACTTCTTCAAGTTGGAGAAATTGACTATATCACCCGAGCACCAAAAGGTAAAGAAGTTGAAGATTTAGAAAAAGACGAAGTTGTAATAGCTTTAAGAGATAAAGCACCAGTAGAACAACTTTATGCACCATCTAAAAAGCAAACAAAACCTAAAGTTGAAGATAAAGTTACTGTTCTTAAAAATATCTTAAAAGATCTTAAAGGAACAGGAACTGGAGAACTTTTAGACGATACATTAAATATCATTAAAGAAGTTAAAGTTGAAAATATCTATAATGAACTTAAAAATGCAGATAAAAATACTTATGCTGTTGTTTTTGATGGAATTATAAGTCAACGGCTCGTAGATGTTTCTGTAGAAAAGAAAATTAAAAATTTAGTAGCATTTAATGCAAGCAATATTGTTAAAAAACCACATTCATTAAGAATAATAACTTTAAATTAAAAATACTGGAATAATCTATTTTAAAAATTTACTTAAAATTACATCAACCCATTTAAGGAATTATATCAATAATTTAAGGAAGATTTAAATGGAAATTAGTTTAAATAATTATTACAAAAAAAGAAGTGAAATATTTAATAGAATTCAAGAATCATCAAAATTTGAAAAAATTGTGATGGTTTTTCTAATGGCAGGATTAACTGGAATAGCTGCTCAAATAATTATTCCTCTACCTTGGACTCCTGTTCCAATTACTGCACAAACTTTCGCAGTTTTAATCTCTGGACTTTTCCTTGGAAAAAGATTAGGATCTTTAAGTCAAGTCGTATACATTTTAATTGGAATTTTAGGTGGGGAATTATTAGGATTTAGCTGGTTTGGAAATATGACTGGAGGACTTGGAGTATTTTTAGGTTCTGATTGTGGATACTTCATAGGATTCATAATCGCAGCATATTTCATAGGATACTTATCTGAAAAATATTCTAAAAGCAGAAAACTTAGAAATATCTTACCAATAATGTTAACTGCTAATTTTGCCTGTATTTACATTCCAGGTTTAATAGTTTTAGCTATTTGGGCTAATTATAACCTTGGAGGATACCCAGATTTAATTAGTTTATTGATGATGGGCTTAGTTCCATTTATTATTGGAGATTTAGTTAAAATAATAGCTGCTTCTGGAGTTTCAAAGTTATTTTTACCTAAAAACTAAATTCACATAAAACAAAACCAATATTATAAAATAACTTATGTGATAATAAGTTATTTTTACTTTTTTTACCTTTTTTTACCTTTTTTTAGATTTTTTAGATTTTTTAGATTTTTTTACCTTTTTCTATTAACTTACAGATTTACAGCCATTATAGATTCAATATTTATCCATAATTTAAATTCTTTTATTTACTTCTATTAGTTTACTTCTATTATTTAATTTTATTCTTAATTTTAATCAATATAATCTATTTTTATTACCATATTATAATACAAACTATTTTTTATCAATGATAAACTATTTATAAATTAATTTAATTGTTTATATGATTTTTTTTATTTGTAATAAAAATTATAATGAAAATAAAAATAAAACCATTCAAAGGAAAAAATAAAACCATTCAAGTGAAAAAATGAATATTAAAGAAAAAATTACTGAAAATATAAATATTAAAGAAATAAATACTAAAGATAATGTTATTAAACTAAGAGGACATCATATTTTATGTATTCAAGGGTTTCAAGGATATGGATACGATGAAAACTTTACAGAAAACCTTAAAAAAATTGTTAATTCAATTGAAAATTTTAAAATCCAAATTGTTAATGCAAATGATGATGTTTGTGAAAAATGTCCATATTTGAAAGATGAAAAATGTTTAATGAACTTAAATCACTTTAAAAATAATGAAACAAATAATAACCAAGATAAAATTAAAAAAAGTAATGAAATAATAAAAAAAATGGATCAAAAAGTAATAAATAATATGAATTTAAAAATTAATAGCTATTACACCTATATTGACTTAAAAAATAGAATTAATGAAACTTTTAAAACTAAAAAATCCCTTGAAGCCATTTGTTTAAATTGTAAATGGGAAAATGAATGTCTTTTTATTCAATCCAAAGAATAATAGAAATAATAAAAAAGTTAACTTATAAAAATAATAAAAGAAAGTAATAAAATAATAAAAAAAAATAGAAAAAAATAGAAAAAAAATAGAAAAAAAATAGAGAAAAATAGAAAATAACCAATACATTTAAATAGTATATTTTACAAACTTATAAATGTTGTATATAATTTTATAAATTTTAAATTTATAGTATTTATTCAACTAGTCCCGTAGGGTAGTGGTAATCCTTCTAGGCTTTGGACCCGGAGACGGTGGTTCGACTCCACCCGGGACTATACTCTTTTTTTTCAAATAATCACTTTTTATAAATATACTACTTATATTGCTGATTTTATGGAAAAATTACTTATTTTAGGAACTAACACAAGACCTATTGTAAATTCTTCTTTTGAACTATATTATAAAACATATTCTGCTAGCTATTTTGAAACATTGGACTTTAAAAAGCCATATAACTCTCGTTGCATTCTTCATCAAAAAGCAAATCTAAGTTGTGGTAATTTTGAAGAGAATTTTAATCCAAACAAGATTTTAAATTTATGTATTGATTGGATAGAAGAAGTAGATCATATTATTCTTTCATCAGGAATTTCAGCAAAAGATTTTGATAATTATACTACCAATACTACCAATACTAATAATAATACCAATAATACCAATAATACCAATAATAATACTAATAATAATACCAATAATAATACCAATAATAATACCAATAATAATACCAATAATAATACCAATAATAATACCAATAATAATACCAATAATACCAATAATAATAAAACAAATAATATCAATAGTAAGTATAATATTTTAAAAAAAAATAAAAAAAAGATTATTGGAAACCAAAACACAAAAAAACTTAAAACAGTAGAAAATAAACACAAATTTTATAAAAAAATCAAAAATAGATATCTTGTTCCAGAAACCTACAAAATTGACATATTTTATGAAAATGATATAAATAACATATATTCAATAGACGAAACAAATGAAATAAATGAAATTTTAAAACAAAACCCAGAAAAGCAATTTATATTAAAACCATTAAATGGAACAGGAGGATATGGAATAAAATTATTAAATTATAATAACCTTGCCAAAAAGAAAACCACAACCACTATTAAAAATAACAATACTAATAACAATAAAGATAATAATAAGAATAATGGAAAAATTGAAGATATAAATACGAAAAAAGAAAAAACTTCATATTTATTACAAGAATATGTTTATGGAAAAAATTTAAGTTCATCTATACTTTCATCAAAAAATGAAGCTAAAACTGTTGTGATTAATGAAAATCATTTTATGGATATGAGTAAAAATAAAAAACAAGATTTTAGATATTGGGGGAATACTTCTCCTATAAATCAAAATAGCTATTCTAAAGACATTATAAAAACTATTAATGAAACAAGTGAAAATTTAATAAATGATTTAGATTTAATTGGTTCAAATGGTGTAGATTTCATTTTAAATAATGAAGACATCTACATTATAGAAGTTAATCCTCGTTTTCAAGGCACTTATGAACTTATAGAAAAAATATTTAATATAAATATGTTAAAATCACATATTGATTCTTGTAATGGAATTATACCAGAAATAAATGAACAAAAATCAATAGCTATGAAAAAAATAGTTTATACTAATAAACAAATTAAATTTAATAAATTAAATGAAATAAATTCAATTTTAAACAAAACAAATATTGATAAACTCAAGCACAAAAAGGAGGCATATACTATTTGTGATATTCCTCATAAAAATGTGATTATTGAAAAAAATCAACCATTATTGACAATTATTGGAGAAAATAATAATTTAAATGATTTAAAAAATGATATGGAATATCTAGAAAATAGTATAAATAATATCATTTATGAAAAAAACAAAAACAAAATAAGTACAATATAGTAAACTAAAAAAAAGTAAAAAAAGTAAAAAGTAAAAAAAGTAAAAAGTAAAAAAAGTAAAAAGTAAAAAACAATTAAAAGATAATAAATAATTTAATAAAACACCTAAACTTATGCTGTTGCATTGCTATCTCCAGAGTTAAGAGAACTAATAGCTGAATCAAAATTACTTTGGTTTGTATTAAATAATTTAAACTCAGTCGGTGGATTTTGAGGATCCTTTAAATTCATATTTTCAAGGACAGGAAGAACAAATTTTGTAAAAAGATTAGATGTTAATGTGTTATCTGCTAAAACAGCATCAGTACTTATAGTTATCAAATATTCACCATTTTTAGTTGAAGTAAATAAAATATAAGCTCCAACTATATTATTATATTCATAATTAGTAGGAAGATTAGATGGATTGAAATAATAAATTTCCCATTTAATATCATTATACATTTTATCCTCTATTTTCTTAGCATTTAATGATTGTAAGAGTTTTTTATAATCATCAAAATTCTTAGCCATGGAAAAATCATAATAAACACCATTATCAACATCAGAATATCTATATTCAAAATTAGATGTAATTCCAGTATTATTTTCTTGAACACCTGCTGCTAATTTAGTAGATAAAATATCATTATCCACAGAAGCTTGTAATAAAAAAACAATAGCTACTACAGCAACAATTATCACAATAATAGCTATTAATATTTTAGTGAGTTTATTTTTGTTAATCATAACTTACCTCATAAAAATGTTAAAATAATTTAAAATTTTATAAATCTTATAAATTTTATAAATTTTAGATGCTGTTTTCCACAAAAACCAAATTTGAAATTTTCATGAAAATTTAAATAAATAATTAACTTTAAAATTATACTTTAAATGTATACTTTAAATTATATTTAAATTATACTTTAAAATTAACTTTAATCCATTATTTTAAATTATTATATATAAAAAAAAATAAAATTATCTAAATCATTATTTTTAATATTAGAAATTATAATAACTTAAATTAAAATTTATTTTTATAATTTTTAAAAGTTGTAGAACAGCATCTTTAAAAAAAAATAAAAAAATATATATTAAAATAATATTTAATTTTTAAGTATAAAAAAGTTTTGGTAAAATTTTTATTAAATCGTTAGAATAACAATGAAAAGAAAAAAAGAAAAAAAGATAAAAAGA
Source organism: Candidatus Methanoflexus mossambicus (assembly GCA_031261915.1). Taxonomy (GTDB): domain Archaea; phylum Methanobacteriota; class Methanobacteria; order Methanobacteriales; family Methanobacteriaceae; genus Methanoflexus; species Methanoflexus mossambicus. Next base: position 4,279 of record JAISIT010000274.1, on the reverse strand, counting down.
AAAAGATAATTATAATAATATAAAATCTTAGAAGAATAAAAAATATCATTTAATAACAAACAATGTATTAAAAAAAAGTAAAAAAGAATTAAACAATACCGACGAGAGCCAAAATAAAAATTATAGTTCCAACTGTTATAAGAATAGTTGATAAAATCATTGCAAATTGTATAAAAACAAATAATTTAGCTTTTTTATCTGGATCTTTAAAATATTGCTCTATTGGATCTCGTTTCATGAAATAACCGAATTGTTGGAAATAAAAATAATACGAAAGTAGTATTAGAAATAAAAAATAAAAAAATAAAAAAAAAAATAAAAAAAAATAGTATATGCGTGAGAATTTTAAATAATAAGATTATAAAATAATAAAAATAAAAAAAATACATTGCAATAAAAATAAAAAATAATAAAAATCAAGTAAAATAAGTAAAAATAAGTAAAAATAATAAAAAAAAATAAATAAAAAAAGAAAAGAAAAAAGAAAATTCAGAGTAATCTTAAGATTGTGATTCAATAGATGATTTAATCATCTTAAGTTGAACAAAGGTTTCTCTTTCCATTTCTTGAAGTCTCATTTCAATAGATTTTACAGTATTTTGTAACTTCGGAATCATAATATGTTCCAAAGCATTAACACGACGTTTAGTTGCTTCAATTTCAGCTGCAAGAAGATAAATTGTTTTTTCAATTTCTCCAAGTTCAATAACAAGAGCTATTGCATCTTCAAAATTCTTAGCAGCTTCATCTAACTTAATTGAAGTATCAGAAAAACCATAACCTCTATCAACAATTGTTCGAGACTCTATTTTTGAATCTACGACTGGAACAACTACACCCATAATACTTCTTGATTCAATATCTACATCAACGGATTCTTTTACAGATAACGCAGCTTTTTTAACAGCTAAATCACCCATTGCTATTTGAGAAGCAGTTAAATTTTTATAAGCTTCTTTTAATTTTTTTTCAACATTTTCACGAGAACCTTTAACCCGATCAAGTATTTCAAAAAACTCCATAATCAAAGCATCACGTTTTTCTTTAAGAAGACTATGCCCTTTAACAGCGAGTTTTTCCCTGTTTTTAAGGTTTAGAAGTTCCATCCGTGTAGGATTTACACCTTCAATAGTTTCTTGTGCCATTTTGCACCTCCTCCTAAAATATAATTATGATTCAGGAAGATATTTAGGAATATGTTCTTCTTTAACCCTTTTAAGTTCAGATTTAGGAAGTAAACTAAGTAATTTCCAACCAAGATCTAATGTTTCTTGGATAGTTCTATCTTCATCTTTTGCTTGAGTAATAAATTCTGATTCAAATGCATCAGCAAATCTTAAAAAGCTTTGATCTCTTTCCGTTAATGCTTCTTCACCAACAACAGCAACTAAATCTCTTAAGTTACGACCTTCAGCATAAGCAGAATAAAGTTGATCTGAAACACCACTGTGATCTTCTCTTGTTCTTCCATCACCAATACCACCACTCATCAAACGAGAAAGGGATGGCAAAACATCAACAGGAGGATAAATACCTTTCCTATGAAGTTCCCTACTAAGCACGATTTGTCCTTCAGTAATATAGCCAGTTAAATCAGGAATAGGGTGAGTAATATCATCTTGTGGCATGACTAAAATAGGCATTTGAGTAATAGATCCTTCTTTACCATCAATACGACCTGCACGTTCATAAATACCTGCTAAATCAGTATACATGTATCCAGGATAACCTCTTCTTCCAGGAACCTCACTTCTTGCAGCAGAAACTTCTCTTAATGCCTCACAATAATTAGTTAAATCAGTTAAAATAACCAATACATGCATATTTTTTTCAAAAGCGAAATATTCTGCTGTGGTTAAAGCCATTTTAGGTGTGAGAATTCTTTCAATAGAAGGATCATCTGCTAAATTCATGAAAACAGTAACTCTTTCTAATGCACCAGTTCTTTCAAAATCTTTCATGAAAAAGTTAGCTTCTTCGTGAGTAATACCCATAGCAGCAAATATAACTGCAAATTCATCATCTCCTTCGGAGATAACCTTTGCTTGTCTTGCAATCTGTGCTGCTAAATCATTATGTGGTAATCCAGAACCTGAAAATATAGGTAATTTTTGACCACGAACAAGAGTGTTCATTCCATCAATGGTAGAAATACCAGTTTGAATAAATTCTGCTGGGAATTCCCTTGCTGATGGATTCATTGGAGCACCATTAATATCTAACTCTTTTTCAGGAATAATTTCTGGTCCACCATCAATAGGTTTACCAGTTCCATCAAAAATACGACCTAACATATCAATAGAAACACCAATTTTTGCTGTTTCACCAGTAAATCTAGTTTTAGTGGTTTTAGTATTTAAATCACTTGTTCCTTCAAAAACTTGAACAACAGCTACATCTTCTCTAACTTCAAGAACTTGTCCTCTTCTATCTTCACCAGCAGGAGTTTTAATTTCAACGATTTCACTGTAAGCAACACCTTCAACACCTTCAACAATCATTAAAGGTCCTGCAACTTCTGCAACCGTGGTGTATTCTTTGGTTTTAATATTAGTATTCATATTTACACCTCTCCACATTGTTTAACAATTGCTTCTTGAATTTCTTTAACTCTTCCAGGGAATTCATCTTCAGGAATATATTTCATTCTTCCAATTTCTTCTTTAACAGGAATAGCTATTAAGTCTTTTGATTCTGCTCCACGAGCTAAAGCCGTTTCAGCTTCTTTTTGATAAGAAACAATGGTTTTTAACATTTCATATTGTTTTGAAGGGGAACAATAGGTATCTACATCATCATAAGCATTTTGTTGGAGGAAATCTTCCCTTATCATACGAGTAGTTTCAAGAGTAACTTGTTCACTGTCAGGTAATGCATCAGGACCAACTAATTGAACGATTTCTTGAAGTTCTGATTCTTTTTGTAAAAGAACCATTGCTTCATCACGAGTAGTTCTCCAATCTGCACCAGTATTTTCTTCCCACCATCCTTGAACAGATTCAATGTATAATGAATAGCTTTGTAACCAATCAATTGAAGGGAAATGACGTTTATCTGCAAGGGATGCATCTAAAGCCCAAAATACTTTTGCAATTCTTAAAGTATTCTGTGTGACTGGTTCTGATAAATCTCCACCAGGAGGGGATACTGCACCTACAACTGAAACAGATGAGGTTTTAGGATCGTTTCCTATTGTGGTAACTCTTCCAGCACGTTCGTAGAATTGTGCAAGTCTAGAAGCAAGATAAGCAGGATAACCTTCTTCACCAGGCATTTCTTCAAGACGACCAGAAATCTCTCTCATAGCTTCTGCCCAACGGGAAGTTGAATCTGCCATAAGTGCTACATCGTAACCTTGATCTCTGAAATATTCTGCAATAGTAATTCCAGTATATACACAAGCTTCCCTTGCTGCCACAGGCATGTTTGAAGTATTAGCAATTAAAACAGTCCTATCCATTAATGGATTTCCAGTTTTAGGATCTTCAAGTTCAGGGAAGTCAATAAGAACCTCAGTCATTTCATTTCCACGTTCTCCACAACCAACATAGACAATAATATCTGCATCAGCCCATTTAGCTAATTGTTGTTGGGTAACAGTTTTACCAGATCCAAATGGTCCTGGAATAGCTGCTGTTCCACCTTTAGCTACAGGGAAGAAAGTATCTTGAGTTCTTTGACCAGAAATAAGCGGAATATCAGGATCTAATTTTGCAACATAAGGTCTTCCTTTTCTAACAGGCCATTTTTGCAACATTTGAAGTTTTTTAGCTCCATCAACTGTTTCAATCTCAGCAATATCATCAGTAACTGTGTATTCTCCTTGTGAAACAATGGAAGTAATTTTTCCTTCAAAAGTAGGAGGAACCATGATTTTTTGTAAAACTGCAGAGGTTTCTTGAACTTCTCCAAGAACATCTCCACCTTTAACAGTATCTCCAACTTTAGCTATTGGTTTAAATGTCCATTTTTTATCTTTATCAAGAGACGGAACATCAACCCCTCTTTCAATAAAGTCCCCAGTTAAACCTTTAATAACTTCAAGAGGTCTTTGAATTCCATCAAAAATTGAACCAATAATTCCTGGTCCAAGTTCTACAGACAAAGGTCCTCCTGTACTTTCTACCTTTTCTCCAGGTTTTAAACCTGCAGTTTCTTCGTAAACCTGAATGGTTGCAGTATCTCCTTCAAGCTCAATGATCTCTCCAATAAGCTTGCTGTTACCTACCCTAACCATTTCATACATCTGGGTTCCTCTCATACCATCAGCGATAATAAC
>JAISIT010000268.1 GCA_031261915.1 Candidatus Methanoflexus mossambicus | reverse complement strand
AATAATAAAAACATTTTTATGTTTTTAAACTTATAAAAATAGAAAATTTTTATAAATAATAAAAACATTTTTATGTTTTTAAACTTATAAAAATAGAAAATTTTTATAAATAATAAAATGTTTTTTGGCATTGTTAAAATCAAATTACTTGAAACAATATTAATTTCAGTACTAAATTTTAAGAGTTTTTCCTTAATTCCGGTTATTCATATCTTTTTCTATTTGTTTTTTACGATAATAATCCATCTTTTGCTTCATTTCTTCAAGAGGATGCATATAACTAACACGACTATAATTATAATCATAATGTGAATATTGAGTATTTAATTGATTCAACTCTTGGTCAAATTCTCCATGAGTATGCATACGACTTGATTTCATACTTTTTCCCATAAAATCACTCATACCATCACTGACAACATCACCAAATAAATGATATCCAGATATGTAACTTGTAGCAATTGCAATAATACTCACAACCACTGCAAAAACAATAATCAAAGATATCGTCTTTTTATCCAATTTCATAACTAAAAACCTCAATTAAAAAAATTAGCTTATTTTTAAACAGTAAAAAAATAAAAATAAATAAATATTTTATATTAAACAATTAATTTAACACCCAAATAAAAAACACAACAACATCTCTCGTAAAACCAAACAAAAATTACTTAAATTTAGAGAAATATTTCTCTATTTCAATGTAGACCAGCCAGACCAGCCAATGTGGTTTTGTATATTTCCATTTGTTGTTTAAGTAATTCATCCATCTTTTGCTTCATTTCATCCCTATTAGACATATAACCAGATTTCATACTTTTTCCCATAAAATCACTCATACCATCAGTGCCAACATCGCCAAATAAATGATATCCAGAAATGAAACTTGTAGCAATTGCAACAATACTCACAACCACTGCAAAAACAATAATCAAAGATATCGTCTTTTTATCCAATTTCATAACTAATAAACCTCAATTAAAAAAAATAGCTTATTTTTAACAGTTAAAAAATAAAAATAAATAAATTTTTATATTAAACAATTAATTTAACATCAAAATAAAAAACACAACAACCTCTCTCGTAAAATCAAGACAGAATTTACTTAAATTTGGAGAAATATTTCTCTATTTCAATGTAGACCAGGCATACCAGCCAATACTGTCTTGTATCTCTTTATCCATTTGTTGTTTAAGTAATTCATCCATCTTTTGCTTCATTTCATCCTGTGTAGGCATATGACCTGATTTCATACTTTCTCTCATGAAATCATTCATACCTGCAAGAATAGCATCACTGGTAGCATCACCAAAGAAATGATATCCAGAGATAAAACTTGCAGCAATTGCAACAATACTCACAACCACTACAAAAACAATAATCAAAGATATCGTCTTTTTATCTAATTTCATAACTAAAAACCTCAATTTAAAAAAATTAGCTTATTTTTAGACACTTAAAAAAAAAAAAACATGTATTAAACTTTAAACTATTATATCAATTATACAATTTAATAAAAGGTATATAAATATATATCGAATTTTACACTTATTTCAACTTAAGAAAAAACTTATCAAAATTTTTATCAAAAAATTGTTTTTTATTCAATTTAAATTTAACAATCCTCATTTTTATAAAAAAATTAAATCAAAAATCCTTAAGTTGACAGCATTGAAATTATCTAGAAAAAGTTATATATTGATAAAAACTAAATATTATTTACATGTTATTATTTGAAATTATGATAATGTAGTTCATATTAATAATAGTAATAGTATTAATAACATAAATAATATAAATATTTATCTTAATTTTTAAATAAATTATAATGTAACTAAATTTTATATCAGTTTTATATTTTTATATTTTTATATTTTTAATGTATTTATAGAAAGTGATAGTCTTGCAAAATAAAATAAATAAGAAAAATGAAATAAATGAAAAAAGTAAAATAAATAAAAGAAATGAGAGAAAGGGAAGTTTTAAATATGGTTTAAATTTAGTTTTAGCTTTAGTTTTAACTATGTTTATTGTTTTTTTATCATTTCAAACAGTTAGTGCTGGTGGAACTGAAAATGTTGGTGTGAATGGGAATATAAATCAAGTTTTAGATAATTTTACTCTTGGATCAACAAATAATACTATAAATCTTGAAGCAGGAGAGTATAATACTCTAAATACAAATTATAATATTACAATAAATAAAAATGTTACACTTAAAGGTCAGGGTTCTGGTGCAATAATAAAGGGTGATGGAAATCATAGATTATTCACAATAGCTGCTGGCTTAAATGTTAATTTTATAAATATGCAGTTTTTAAATGGACAAGCCGATAACGGTGGTGCAATTTACAATTCTGGAACTTTAACTATTGAAAACTCTAGTTTTATTAATAACTCTGCAACATATAATGGTGGAGCTATTTATACTGAGAATACTAATGATTTTATGATTACAGATTCTCTTTTTGCTAATAATTTCGCAAGTTATACTGGTGGAGCTATTTACATTTTTAATACTACTAGTAGTATTTTAAATTCAAGCTTCACTAATAATAATGGAACTATTGTTGGTGCTGTTTATAATAATGGAAATCTAAGTATCATTGATTCTAAATTTAATAATAATTATGGAGAATATGGTGGTGGTGTTTATAACCGTGGAAATCTAAGTATCATTGATTCTAAATTTAATGATAATTATGGATTTTATGCTGGTGGTGCTGTTTATAATATTGATTATGGCACTTTCATTATTGAAAATTCAAGTTTTATAAATAATCATGCCGATATTGGTGCTGGTGGAGCTATTTGTAATTATGGCAATAATTCTATGGTTATTGCTTGTGTTTTTGAGGATAATTTTGGTAGAATATGGGGTGGAGCTATTTGTAATATAGGTAATAATTCTAGGGTTATGGATTGTGTTTTTGAAAATAATTCTGGAGACTATGGTGGAGCTATTTATAATGACGGCACTAATTATGATGTTATAAATTCAAGTTTTATGGATAATTGGGCAATTGATGGTGGAGCTATTCATAATATCGCAGATAATTTCACTGCTAGTGACTCTATCTTTTTAAATAATATAGCAAAAAATGGTGATGGTGGAGCTATTGATAACTGGTTTGAGGGTAATTTTAATGTTAATAACTGTAATTTTGTGAATAATTCTGCAAATAATGGTTATGGTGGAGCTATTAATTGTTTCAATATTACTATGAATAATTCTACTTTTATTGGTAATTGTGCAAATAATGGTAGTTCTATTTCCAATTATAACAATGGAACTATGAGTATTCGTGATTGTAAATTTATCAATAACTCTGCAAGTTATGCTGGTGGAGCTATTTACAATATTAATAATACGCTTAGTATTTTAAATTCAACATTTACATATAATAATGGAACTCATGTTGGTGCCATTTATAATCGTGGAAAATTAAGCATATTTGATTCAAAATTTGATAATAATTATGGAGAATATGGAGCTGCAGTTTATAATATTGGAAATTTAAATATCATTGATTCTAAATTTAATGAAAATTATGGGGATTTTGGTGGTGCTGATTATAATTACGATTATGGCACTTTAATTATTGGAGATTCAAGTTTTACAAATAATTTTGCAAATAATTCTGGTGGAGCAGTATTTAATTTAGCAGATAATTTTATTGTTATTAATTCTAATTTTGAAAATAATTCTGGAAATCTGGGTGGTGGAGCTATTTATAATCAAGCTAATAGTTTTAGTATTATAAATTCAAGTTTTACTGGTAATTTAGCAAATACTGCTGGTGGAGCTATTTTAAATGAGAATAGTGATGATTTTACTATTTTAAATTCTCTTTTCATCAGTAATTCTGCCATTGATCAAGGTGGAGCTATTTGTAATTATGCCGTTACTAATTTTAATGTTTTAAGATCTATTTTTGTAAATAACTACGCAAATGATGCTGGAGCGATTTATAATTATGGAGACAATTTTACTGTATCTGATTCTATTTTTAATGACAATATAGCAAAAACCCTTGATGGTGGAGCTATTGATAACTGGTTTGATGGCAACTTTAATGTTATAAATTCTAGTTTTGAAGGTAATATGGCGAATAATCGATATGGTGGAGCTATTAATTGTTTAAATATTACCATGATGAATTCTAGATTTATATCTAATTTCGCAAAGAATGGTGGAGCTATTGCAAATTATATGAATGGATCTATGGATATTAAAGATTGTGAATTCATTAATAACTCTGGAACTTGTGGTGGAGCTATTTATATGATTTTTAACGAAAGTTCAAATCAGAGTTCCATCATAAATATTACACATAATAACTTTGTAAATAATACAAATACCACTACTATCTTTATTTCTAATTTTAATAATGTTAACATTAATTATAATAGAATATATGATATGAATAAAAATCATATAGCAGTCAATATAACACATAGTAATAATAATGTTAATAATAGTGACAATAGTAATAATAGTGTTATTGGTAATGTTAATTGGAATTTAGATTATAATTGGTGGGGAAATAATCAACCAGATACTAATTTCAAATATCTTAACAATTACTTCGTTGTCCAAGTGATTAAAAATAATTTAACCAATTATCTTTACACTATTAGGTTAAATGATAATAATAAAGATAATAATAAAGATAATAATAAAGATAATGAATATAATTCTGATTTTGAAAATAAACTCCCAAGATTTGAAGGATATGTTTATTTAAGTTATGATAATGAATTTGATTCAATTTTTGATGCAAATAATAGCCAAGAATTAAATATTAATAGTGCACCAATAGCTATTTTTGTTGTTGATGATTGGAGAGGTGAATTTAATAATAGCTTAACTATTGTTGGAAACAATGTTAGTGGAGCCAAATATGGTGAAATTGTAATATTAAATGCATCAATAAATACAAATAATACAAATAATGGAAATAAATATGGAATAGAAGTTATTTTCTATATTAACAATAAAATTATAGGTTCTAATATTACCAATAATGACGGTTATGCTTATTATCATTACAAAGTTCCATTCACTGGAGAATTTAATTATAAAATAGCTAACAATGATGCTAATCACTTTTTAACTAATAGCACACTTATTTATGGTAAATTCAACAAACTCAAAACTAAGTTGTTTGTTTTAGCACCAAAAATAACTGCTGGTAAAAAAACCAATATCTTAATTACTTTAAAAAATGAAAACGGCAAAGCCATTAAAGGTAAAAAGATAGTTATCAAATCTAAACTGCTTAAAAAACCATTGACAAGAACTACAAATAGCAAAGGTCAAATAGCTATTCGGATTTTCGTATCTCACGCTGGAAAATACACAGGAGTTGCTGAATTTGCTGGAGATGATAAATATATTAAATCTCAAAAAACCATAACCCAAAGTGTCACAGGACTTCCAGATTTAACATTAACTAAAATTCAAAAAGTTAAATCATCCAATATCCAATTAGCAGTTTATAAAATAACAGTTAAAAATATTGGAAAAAAAGCTTCACCTAAGACACAAATATGGTTACAACATTGGAAAACTAACGGTTGGAAGTCAAAAATAATAAAAATCAATATCAAAGAGATTAAAGTAGAAAAATCACTCACTTTAACTGCTAAATTCCTACCAGATAGAAACTACCATAATTTCTGTAAATACCAGTGGTTTTATATAAATCCACTTAAAAATTTCAAGGAAGCTTCTTATAAAAACAATTTAAAGTATTTAAAACCATAAATTGGTTTTTATACTCTTTTTTTTACTTAACTAACTTAAGTTAGAAAACGAAGTTTTTTTTAATCGATTAAATTGATTTAGGAAATCTTTGATTTCCTTTAATTTTATCTTATTTGAAAGTTTATCTTTCAAGTTAGAAAATAAAATCTTCTTAATTTTTTAAAATGATATTAAATAATAATAAATAATAATAAACTTTAAGTTTTAAATAGCTTAATCGCTTAAAATATAATTAAAAAGAAATCAATATTTGTTAAAATGTTCTGTTCTTTTTTCTTTTCCATTATCCCCAAGTGAAATTTCAGTTATAGCCCATAAATACTTATCATATTTATTAAAAAGTTTATTTAATTCTAAACCACAATGCATCAAAACCACCATGTTATTTACTGTTTAGTTCTCTTTTAATTAGTTTAGTTAATTCTTTTTTTAAATTTTTGTCATTAATATTATTATCTTTTGTAAATTCCATATATTTCTCAATTAAACTATTAAAACTTATATCCCCATTAAATGCAATTCCTGGATTTTGAATTCCTAAATTAGTGTTAAATGAAATTTCAATTTCTGATTCTATATTGTTTTCTCCATATTCTCTTAATTTATCCAATAATTGAAAATAAATATGGTTTAAATTGTTAAAAAGATATTTATTAAGAAAAACATTACAATCATTAGAAACTGAAGATAATAAAGAGTATAATATCTTACTTGCAGTACTTTTTGCAGTACTTTTTCCTGATGCATTCTTACCTCCAATTATGTTAATCTTCTTTATTTCTAAATCTGCTTTTGAAATTGGACCAAAATTTTCTATTTTTAAATTTAACATTTTAGCAAAACCATAATTCAATATAAACTTTAGTATTATTCTAAAATTCATAAAAAAACATATATTCGTTAATAATTTAATATTTGTTAAATTATTCTTTATTGCTCTATTCATTTACCATTTTCATTAAAAAACTTGCAAGAGAAACAATATCTATTTTATTGTGTTCAATTATTGGAATCATTGGTCCAATGTTTTTATTTTTTAAATAGCTTTGGTAATATCCAGGAATATATCCTCCAGGAACATCGTTTTCCCTTTCAATATCAAAAATATGCTTTTCAACACTTTGAAGTTGGCAGTTAGGAAGTTTATGACTCCAAAGGTTTCTAACATAATATAATAAGTCTAAATTAAGAAAATTATGATTACAATTAAGATTAAGTTTATTTAATCGATTTTTTATAAAAGGAACATCAAAACTTGCTCCATTATATGTTACCAAAACAGAATCTTCATCTAAGTGAGATAAATATGAATCTAAAACAGATTTTTCTTCATCTAAATTTCTTAAGAAATATTGAGTTGATTTAATATATTTTCCTTCAATTTCAGCTATTCCAATTAATATTAATGGAACATTACTTAAACCAAGAGTTTCAATATCCATAAACTTAAATTGATCATTATCTGCTAATGTGCATGATTTAATTCTTTTATCATAACTATATTTCTTGTTTTTTAAAATATTATAAATTTCAATAAAATCATTGTTTTCAATCATATCACATATCTTTTGAGCTTTATTACAATAGCTATCGTGTTTTGTAAGGGATTTAATGTCAGTATAATTGTTATTTTTTAATTTTTCTTCCTTTGAATCTCCAATTCCAGATATTAATTTTAAATCAGAGAGTAATAAATTTTTAAAATCATTTAATGAATTATTATTATTATTATTATTATTATTATTATTATTATTATTATTATTATTATTATTATTATTATTATTATTATTATTACTATTATTATTATTACTATTATTATTACTATTATTATTATTACTATTATTATTAATATTATTAATATTATTACATTTATTTAAATTAAAATCAATTTTTTCTTTTTGAACTATTTTTAAGGTTTCTCCAAACTTAGTTTGATGAATTTCACTACCATCAATATCTAAAAGTTCTTTTCCTTGATATTTATCTAATAAATAATCTTTATATTGATTAAAATCTTGAATTGAATCCATAAATATCATAATATTATTTAATTAATTAATTAAATACATATAAAATATAAAGTTTAAATGAAAAAATCTCAAAATATAATAGTTTAAATTTAATTTATTCATTGGTTTTTACATCTATTTTAATTCCAATCATCATATATGTTGGAGCACAACAGGAAACTACTTCTTGAGTTCTAAGAGCAACTTTACCATAGATATTTAAAACAGGTTCTAATAGCTTACAAGCTTCATCTACTTTATTCATTTCAAGAAATTTAACATTTCCAATATAAGATTTATTCTTACTAAAAGAAATAGCTGTTATTCCATCAATAGAATGAGGATAATCTTTTAAAGTATTATTTATATCTTTTAAAATATTTTCTTTTATTTTTTCCATTGTAATTGTTTGTTCTGACATTTAAACACCTTTAAATTTTAATTTAATAGTATAAAATCCTAATTTTTCTTAATTTTTCAATTAAAGATATGGTTCATATTAATTTCAATTATTTTATTTTTAATACCATTATTTTTAATACTGCAGATTTTAATAAATTTATTTTTATTAAGTTTATTTTTATTAAATTTATTTTTATTAAATTTATTTTTATTAAATTTATTTTTATTAAGTTTATTTTAAATAATAATGATTTTAATAACTTTATTTTTAATAATAATATAATTACTATTTATATTTTTAATTATATTTATTTTAATAATATTGATTTTAATAATAATAGTAATAATAATGATAATAAAAAAATAAAAAGGATTAAAATTATTTAGATAAATTTTCTTGAACTAACTCTTTGGCTTTTGAAGTAATATTTTCATTTAAAATTTCATTTAAGAAATAACCAGTATAGGTATCTTTTTTAGCTATTTCTTCTGGAGTTCCTTTGGCAACTACTTTGCCTCCACCGTCTCCACCTTCTGGTCCAAGATCAATTATGTAGTCTGAAGTTTTTATAACATCCAAATTATGCTCTATTACTAAAACAGTATTTCCTCCATCTGTTAATCTATCTAAAACACTAAGTAATCGTTTAATATCTGCAAAATGTAATCCTGTTGTTGGTTCATCAAGAATGTATAATGTATTTCCAGTATTCATTTTTGAAAGCTCTTTTGCAAGTTTTATTCTTTGAGCTTCACCACCAGAAAGGGTTGTTGAAGATTGACCTAACTTAATATAACCTAAGCCAACATCATATAAAGTTTGAAGTTTCTTTTTTATCCTTGGAATATTTTCAAAAAACTCTAATGCTTCTTCTACTGTCATTTCTAAAACTTCATAGATATTTTTACCTTTAAAACGAATATCTAAAGTCTCATCATTGTATCTTTTTCCTTTACAAACTTCACACGGAACATAAACATCAGCTAAAAAGTGCATTTCAATTTTAATGATTCCATCACCAGAACATGCCTCACAACGACCACCTTTAACATTAAAACTAAATCTTCCTGGTTTGTAACCTCTTTTTTTTGCTTCAGGAGTTTCAGCAAATAGCTCACGAATATAAGTAAACAAACCAGTGTATGTTGCTGGATTTGAACGAGGAGTTCTACCAATAGCTGTTTGATCAATAACAATCATATTATCAATTTTATCAGAACCAATGATTTCTTTATGACTTCCAGCAAAACCAAGTTTATGGGAAAATTTACCTTTAAGTCCTTTGTATAAGACTTCATTAATTAAACTACTTTTTCCAGAACCAGAAACACCTGTCACACATGTAAAAACACCAAGAGGAATATCAACATCTAAATTTTTAAGATTATTTGCTGTGGCTCCTTTAACAGTGATAAAATCCTTTGGACTTCGTCTTTCTTTTGTGATTGGAATAATCTCTTTTCTAGATAAATAGCTACCAGTAATTGAATCTTCATTTTCCATTATCTCTTTAGGTGTTCCAGTAGCTATTACCTTTCCTCCATGTTCCCCTGCTCCAGGACCAATATCTACAACATAATCTGCAGATAAAATAGTTTCTTCATCATGCTCAACAACAATTAAAGTATTTCCAATATCTCTAAGATGTTTAAGAGTTTCTATAAGCTTCATATTATCCCTTTGATGAAGACCAATACTTGGTTCATCAAGAATATACAAAACACCAACAAGACCTGAGCCAATTTGAGTAGCTAAACGAATTCTCTGTGCCTCACCACCAGATAAACTTCCAGAGGAACGATCCATAGACAAATAATCCAAACCAACATCTACTAAAAATTTTAAACGCTCTTTAATCTCTTTTAAAACCTCTTTAGCTATAAACATTTTTCTATCATCAAGTTCTAAATCTAGGAAGAATTTATAAGAATCTTTAATTGATAAAGAAACAATATCATGAATATTTTTATCACTTATCTTAACAGATAATACCTCTGATTTTAATCTTTTCCCCTCGCATGTTGGACATGGACGATTAGTCATAAATTTAGATAAGTAATGACGAGAATAATTAGATTTAGTTTCAAGATAATGACGTTCCATTCGAGTAATTACCCCCTCAAACTTACGATTTACTTTATATGCTTTATTTTGGCGATTAAAGTTAAATTCAATCTTCTCATCAGAACCATAAAGAATAATCTCTTGATAAATTGGATCTAAATCTTTAAAAGGTGTATCCATACTAAATTTATAGTGCTTTGCAACAGCAGTTAACATTGCAGTGTAATAATTTTCTTTACCTTTAGAACGACTCCATGGCAAAATAGCTCCGTTTGATAAAGATAATTCTTTATTTGGAACAACCAAATCAGGATCCATCTCCATCTTGTAACCAATACCATTACAGTCTGGACAAGCTCCCTGTGGGTTGTTAAATGAAAATAAACGTGGAGTTAACTCTTCAAAGTTTATACCACAATCAACACATGCAAAATCTTCGGAATATTTCTTTTCATAGCTATTTTTCTTATCTGGAGTAGATTTATCAAATAAAACCACAACCACACCATCACCAAAAGATAAAGCAGTTTCAACTGAATCAGCTAATCTTCTTTGAAACTCTAAATCACTTCTAATTACAAGACGATCAACAACTAAATCAATGGAATGTCTGAAATTCTTTTTTAAAGTAAATTCCTCATCTAAATCCTTGATTTCTCCATCAACACGAACTCTAACAAAACCTTTTTCTCTTAATTCCTCGAAAACCTTTTTATGTTCTCCTTTTCTATCTTTAACTATAGGTGCTAAAATCTGTATTTTCGTTTTAATATTCTCCTGCGAAACATCTTCATCAATTATACTTTCTACGATTTGTCCTGGTGTTTGTTGAGATATTTCTTGACCACAGTTATAACAGTAAACAGTTCCTATTCTTGCAAAAAGAAGACGAAGATAATCATATATTTCTGTAATTGTTCCTACAGTTGAACGTGGATTTAATTTTGTAGATTTTTGATCTATTGAAATAGCTGGGGATAATCCTTCAATGTAATCTAATTCTGGCTTCTTCATTTGTCCTAAAAATTGTCGTGCATAAGCAGATAACGATTCAACATAACGGCGCTGCCCTTCTGCATAAATAGTATCAAAAGCCAGTGAAGATTTACCAGAACCACTTAATCCAGTAATCACTATAAATTTATCCCGTGGAATATTAAGATCTAAGTTTTGAAGATTATTTTCTCTTGCTCCTTTTATCACGATATTTTCTTTTAAACTACTTTTACTCATAATAATATTTTCCTCCCAACATTATGAATATATGATTTAACAATATAAAATTTAAGGATATTAACAATAAATAAGAATAAATAAGAATAAATAAGAATAAATAAGAATAAATAAGAATAAATAAGAATAAATAAGAATAAATAAGAATAAAT
>JAISIT010000193.1 GCA_031261915.1 Candidatus Methanoflexus mossambicus | reverse complement strand
TTTTCTATTAATGTGCTTAACTAATTTTTTTTGAACTCTTCCTGACATATTCATACCTCAAAATATATATTTAAGATATGAATTTAATTATTTAAATACTTTTCCAAAAGGACTATAATATGAAAACAATAATAATATTAAAGTCCCTGTAAGCTATTATATCTCGTCGTAATGTTCGGCGAAGCCATTAAATTGACCCATAGATATTTTAGGCACGGACTATAAAACAATTTTATTCTTTTTTTTAAACCTTTTTAAACTTTTTTAAATTTCATTTACTGTTTTTATTTTATCATAATGTTTAGACAATTTAATTAAGTTAATTTATATATTATGATTTACAAATAATATTATATGAATTTTAAATTAAAAAAAGAAGATGAAGAATCTGTAAATAAGTTATTGAAAAAGTCAAAAGAAGAGTTAAGAGCTGTTGTTTTAGTTTTACTTAATAATTCTGACTTAAGTCAAAAAGAAGTTGCTAAAATATTAAATATTACTCCTAAAACTGTGAGTAAAATTAAGAAAAGGTATTTAAATGAAGGTTTAGAGTCTGCTTTGCATGATAGGGATAGGACAGGTCAGCCCAGGAAATATGGGGTTGAAGAAGAAACTGAAATAATTGCATTGGCTTGTACAGATCCTCCAAAGGGGAGGAAAAAATGGACTATTCGACTTTTAGCTGAAACTCTCTCTGAAAAAGAGGGATTTGAAACTATAAATCGTGAAACTGTTAGATTAGTTTTAAAAAAAGTTCAACTAAGCCTTGGATGAAAAAAATGTGGTGTATTGCAGAAATAGACAAAGAATATTATAAAAGAATGAATAGAGTTTTAAAGTTATATGCTGAAGAGTATGATCCATATTATCCTATTATTTGCTTTGATGAAAAGCATAAGCATTTGACTGGTGATTTAAAAACGAGAATTCCAATGAAACCTGGAAAACTTGAAAAATACGATTATTCATATAGTAGAAATGGAACTGCAAATATTTTTGTTGCAGTTGATTTTAAAGGAGGTAAAAGAGATATAATGGTCACAGATAGGAGAACTAAAGCAGATTTCGCATTATATATTCAACATCTAGTCAATAATGTATTTCCCAAAGCTAAAAAACTCAGAATAATAATGGATAATTTAAATACTCACACATATACTTCTATTCTAGAAAATTTAGAATTTGAAGAAGCACTGAGAATAATGAAGAAAATAAATATAATATACACTCCAAAACATGCTAGTTGGCTAAATATCGCAGAAATTGAAATCAATGTTATGGATATTCAATGCACTGGACGAAGAATAGAGAATAAAAAACTTTTAATAGACGAAACATCAGCATTCATGGAATATAGAAACCTAAATAAGTCTAAAATTTATTGGAATTTCACACAAGAAGATGCTGATAAAAAATTATCAAACTATTATGTTTAAATAGTAAAAATTAAATTGTCAAGACAATAATCATAAATAACATGAATTTCTTCTAAAATTTCTATTAATTTTGGTCTTTATTTTCATATTTTTGAAATGTTGCCCAACTAACAACATCTGCGATTTGTATTCCAAATTCTTTCTGTGAATCTTCAAAAAGTATTTGAATTCCTGATTTTTTTAAATTAATTTCAAATTGTTTTAAATACTTATCTTTTTGTCTTTTAGGAAAAAAATTATCCATAATTAAGATTTTATTTGAACATCCAATATTATTTAGAAGAGTAAGCACCATATCAAAATATATATCATTTTTATTTTTCAAATTTAAAATTTTTTTATGTTTTTCTTTTTCCATAACAATTGAAAAACATTTAAAATCATATTGAATAATTTTTTTAAATATTCTCTTAATAATTTCATCATTAAGATATTTTCCTTTTATTTCTTCTAATTTTTTCAAGATTTTTTTTATATTTTCCTCTATTAAGCAGTTTATTTAAATGTTTGAGTTTATTTTCCTGATGTACTGATATTATGGTAATAATAAAATACTTCGAACCATTAATTCCCATATCTCCACTTTCATCAAGATACCATCTTTCCATATCTAATCACTCTTTAAAACAGTAATCATGTTTTTAATAATTTATTGTTTCATTGTTATTTTATAAGTTTAAAAAATATAAATCCATTAAATTTTAAATTTATACCACATATTTTAGTAGTAATAATAAATATGAAAAGTGTAATATATAAATATTATTGAAAAGAAAATAATATATTGACAGCTCATACTGAATTTATATTGTTTAAAATAGCTTCAGGATTTTCAACAACGGTTATTCCTTCCATTTTAAATAGCTTATTCGTATTTTCAATGTCTATCTCTCGCATATGAATTGTAATAATTTTTCCAACATCAATTGCATCATACTGGCAGCTATTTTTACATGCTCCACACCCAATACATTTTAAAAGGTCTATTTCTACATTAGGAGTAATTGCATCCTTAGGACAAGCTGCTTGTGCAGTGCATATTTCACAATTTTGACATTTTGCAAGCTCAAGTTTTGATGGAAGAACTGTATCAACATCTCCTGGCTCTAAATCCACAGGAACTATAAGTGTTTTTACTTTTCCTTTTCCAGCTTGAGCTATTGTATTTGTAACCAAACTGTCAGCTATCCCATAAACAATTTTAGCTATTGTATTTGATGTTGCAGGCGAAAGAATGAGTAAATCATATTTTCCTAAAGATAAGCGACCAGAAATAGGATAACTATATTTTTGATCCATTTCAATAGCTAATTCTCTGTAATATCCACCAGTTATATTTTTAATTCTATCAAATAGACCATACATGTTTAATACTTCTTCTCCAGCAGCAGATAAAAAGACTGTAACTTCATGATTCTTTGATAATTTTTCTAAAATCTCTACACTTTCTTTTAATAAGTGTCCTGCACCTGTAATTGCCCAAGCTATTCTCATTTTATCCCATATTATTTATTTTATTAATTCCTATTAATTCATATTAATTTTAGTCTATTAAATATTTTATTAAATTTATTCATTTAATATTATATTTAACTATTGTATTAATGTTCTATTTAACTATCAATTAATATTATATTTAATCTTTCTATTATTATTAAATAAATAATCAGAGAAAATAATAAATTTAATAAAAAAATTGGATAGAAACATTTATTTATATGAATTTACATAATTAACATATTATAAATTAAAAGAATTTAAAGATATATATTTTATAATCTATAATTAATCTTTTTTCTAATTTATTATTTTTTAAAATTTAAAATCTTGTATATACTTTAAATCATATTAAATTTTATATTATAATTATTATTTATTTTTTATTTAATTATTAATAATTATTTAATTTTTGTATTAATATTAAAAATATTCATATTAATTTTATTAATTTATATTTTATTCATTTATATTCTAATCAAACTAATTTAAAAAAAATTAAATTAAGTGTAAATACTTTTTAAATATATGGTGATTGTTATGTCAAAGAATATTATCGTTAAAGAGTTAAATCAAACACCAATTGAAGATTTGGATATTGAAGTAGTTGAAAGAAAAGGAATAGGACATCCAGATAGTATTAGTGATGGAATAGCTGAATCTGTAAGTGTTGCATTATGTAATCTATATCTTGATAACTTTGGTCAAGTATTACACCACAACACCGATGAAGTGCAGATAACCGCAGGTGAATCAAACCCTAAATTTGGTGGTGGAGAAATATTAAAACCTATTGACTTTTTACTCACTGGAAGAGGAGTTTCAGAAGTTGATGGTAAAAAATTAGCAGTGGATAGAGTAGCTATTGAAGCTGCTAAGAAATATTTATCAGAAAACATCATAAATTTAAATGTTGAATCTGATGCCGTAGTAGAATGTAAAATTGGGCATGGATCTGGAGATTTAGTAGATGTTTTTAAAAGAGAAGGTGGAAACAAAGTTATATCATCAAATGATACTTCATTTGGTGTAGGTTATGCTCCATATTCTGATACCGAAAATCTTGTTTTAAAAACAGAAGAATTATTAAATTCAAGAGCATTTAAAAAGAAATATCCTGGTGTTGGGGAAGATATTAAAGTAATGGGTCTTCGTGAAGGTAATGATATATCTTTAACTGTTGGAGCTGCTTTTGTATCAAAATATATTAATGATATTGAAGAATACAAAGCTCTTAGAAGCGAACTTAAAAATCAAGTCGTGAATTTAAGTGAAAAACTTACCAGTAGAAATGTTGAAGTTTATGTAAATACTGCTGATGACGATTCAAAAACTGATGAATCAGGTTATTACTTGACTGTTACAGGAACTTCTGCTGAAATGGGTGATGATGGTTCAGTTGGACGTGGAAATCGTGCAAATGGTTTAATTACTCCAAATAGACCAATGTCAATGGAAGCTACCTCTGGTAAAAATCCTATAAATCATGTAGGTAAAATTTATAATGTTTTATCTTACGAAATGGCAAATGACATAGTTAAAAACATTGAAGGCGTTCAACAAATCAATATTATGCTTTTAAGTCAAATAGGTCAACCAATTGACAATCCTAAAGCTGCATCAACAGCCATTATTGTTGAAGACGGTTATAAATTTGATGAAGTTAGTAAAAAAGTAGAATCAGCTATTGACGGTTGGTTAGACAACATTTCAGATATTACTGAAAAAGTTGTAGCTGGAAAAGCAAGAACTTTCTAAATAGCTATTTTTTTACTTTTTAATTATTTTATTTATTATTATTTTCTAATTCTATTTCTACTCTATTTCCATTTTCTTTTCTAATTCTATTTCTTTTCTAATTATGTTTTATTTAAAAGTACTTAATTAAATACTGTATAGATTTTCAAAATAAATAATTTTAAGTAAAACATACAAATTTAAGAAATATTAACTAAGTTTAAAAGTAAATAAATACATTTAATAATATTATAAATTTAAAAAATAACAAAAAAGTTAATTTAGATTTTAATTTATAAATTAACCAAATCTTCCAGTTATATAATCTTCAGTTCTATAATCCTTTGGATTTGTAAATAACCTTTCTGTTTTATCACTTTCAATAATTTCGCCATTTAAAAAGAATGAAGTATAATTTGAAACTCTTGTGGCTTGTTGCATATTATGAGTTACAATAATTATTGTATAATCTTTTTTTAATTTATGAATTAAATCTTCAATTTTTTTAGTAGAAATTGGATCTAACGCAGAACAAGGTTCATCCATCAAAATAACCTCAGGATTATTCGCTATTGTTCTTGCAATACATAACCTCTGTTGTTGTCCTCCAGATAGACTCATAGCAGAGCTATTCAACTTATCTTTTACTTCATCCCATAATGCTGCTGATTTCAAGCTTTCTTCTACTTTTGTAGCAATTATATCATCAGCAATTCCATGAATTCTAAGTCCATAGGCAACATTTTCAAAAATAGACTTTGGAAAAGGATTTGCTTTTTGAAAAACCATACCTACTTTTTTTCTAAGATCCACTACATCCACATCACAATCATAAATATCTTTTCCATCAATGCAAACATTTCCATTATGAGAAAATTTAGGAATTAAATCATTCATTCTATTAAGAGTTCTAATAAATGTAGATTTACCACATCCAGAAGGTCCTATAAGTGCTGTGACCGTATTATTCGGAATATTTACATTAATATCTTTTAAAATGTGAGCATCACCAAAATACACATTTAAATTTTTTACTTTTATTTTATCCATATTAACCTCATATTATCTTTATAATCATATAATATTAAATAATAAATAATTAAATAATAAATAATTAAATAATAAATAATTAAATAATAAATAATTAAATAATAAATAATTAAATAATAAATAATTAAATAATAAA
>JAISIT010000177.1 GCA_031261915.1 Candidatus Methanoflexus mossambicus | reverse complement strand
AGATAATGTTACCCGATCATTAGGAGAATTAATTAAAAAATCACAAAACGAATTAAAAATGTAAACAATAAACACCAAAATAATAAAAAGCTAAATAATATACAAATAAATAATAAAAGAGTAAACAATGCAAATAAACTAAGAATAAGGAAAAATATAATTATAGGCTTCCCAAAACTACATTTTAACAAATATTGATTTATTTTATTTAACGAAGTTAAGTTAGAAAATCTAAGCTTTTCTTTAATCAATGAAATTGATTTAAAAAAATCTTTGATTTTTATTTAAATTCTATTTTTGTCTGTTAAATTATTTAAAACTTAAATTATAATACTATTTAATATTATTTTTTAAAACCAAACCAAAATTGAAGAATATAAAAATTCAAATAGTTTATATTCATATTAATTTTATAAAAATTCTTAAAAATAGGAATTATGGGACAGATTCCTAATAAAAAAAGAAAAAAAGAATCCAAAACCATAGATAAGAAAACAAAAAAGAAAAAATTCCCACACAACAACGGAAAAAAGTTTTTAAAAAAAATCCTTAAGTTGACAGCATTGATTGAAAATAATAAAAGTTTAAATAATTATTTAAATAAACTTTAAATATGTTTTAGCCCATTCCTGGACTTATCAATGAAAAAGAAGTTGAATTAGCATAAATAATACTGATTATTTAGAGATCAGTGGACGAAAAGGACATTCACTTTCAAATTGGCTTTTAGCTAATTTAGAACTAAAATATGTGTTAATCTTTTAATAAACAGCGATGGACATGTTCCTGAAGATTTAATGAATTATGAAATCGCAACAAATGATGGATTAGATGCTGGATTAAATAAAAATGAAACTAAAAGAGCATTAATTGATAATCCAAAAAAAATTATTAAAACATTTATAATTTTATTTTAAATTTTTTTTCATTAATGGCTTCTCCATTAGTTAACTTGACAAAATATTTTAAAATGATAGTTATTTTTTGATTAAAAATTACAAATAAATTTGTTTTAAAATTAATAAAAACTATTAATTTAATTATAAATATATTTAAATTATTCACAATTTATAATGTAAAACATAGATTGAATTAATAAAACCCATAAAATAAATTATTAAGAAAAATAAAATCATCAACTCAAAAAATAAAGAAAATCCTTGATTTTCTAAATTAATTTCATTAGGTAAAAATAAACAAAAAATAAACTACCATTTTTTAAATCAAAAAAGTTAAAAAAAAAGAACAAAAAGAAAATTCAATAGCTAAAAGGAGAAAAAGACAATATAAAAAGAACTAAAAAAATTAGAAGATTACAAAGAAAGAATATCCAAAATATTCAAACAAAAAGACATGAAAAAAGCTAAAATAAGATTCAACATATTATACAATAATTTAAAAAACATACTCTTATAGATCCACATCAGACATAGATTAAAGAAAAACTTCGATAAAGCCACAAATTACATGAAGTACAACTTTTTCCCAACCACAAACAACCAATTAGAATGATACAATGGAGTATCCTTACAAGATAACCAAAAAAGAAAATACCAAACCGACAGAGGACTTGAAAGAACCATAACCTTAGGAAGACTTAAGATGGACAAAAAGAAATAGAAAGAAAATTCAAATTTAAAAAACATGAATTTTCACTATAATTTTAGACAGAGCATCTTAACTCTTTTTTTGACTTTTTCAATAATTTATTCACAGTTTCTTCATCTTCTTTTTTTAATTTAAAACTATATATTATTTGTAAATCATAGCATATAAATTAACTTAATTATTGTCTAAAAACTTCCAATTGGAACATAAGTTCCCATTATGTTAGCAACTATTGAGTCAGCTACCCAGTTGCTTTAATAGCTGAATCAATAATCTCTTTAAATCATGTAACTAGCTATTGAGTAAGCTATTGAAGCATAATCACCATTAAGATCTAATCCAAATAACTGATACCCAGAGATTGAAACTGCAGCAATTACAAGAACCATCACAACCACGACAAAAATTATAAGTAAAGATATTGTTTTCTTATTTATCATGTTCATAATATAAAACCTCCATGAAAAAATAAAACATATATTTAAAAATTTTAAAATAATAATATCCATGAAAAATTAAGAATAGAAACAAGCTACTCTCTAATCGAATATAATAATATATATTCCATTCAAAACATTAATTTACAATTTTTGATATTATTGCATATTATTCATTTTAGTTTAAATAAATTAATTTCAAAATCAAATTTTAAAAATAAGTATTATCAATAAAAATATGTTTTTGAATGTTGCTATATAATATATAACTAAAGGTATATATAGTTAACTATAGAGAATTTCCATTTACTCTATGTTTCAAATAAAAAATAAATTAAAAAATTATTAAAAATTAATTAAGAAAAAGTATTAAATAGAAAAACTCTATTGTATTTCTATATTTTAAAACTTAAAAAAAAGTTTTCAAAATCTTCATCGTCCATAGGATTTGGAATTGAGTAACTATTATTCGATACTAATTTTTTAGCTAAATTAAGATATTTTTGAGCCATTTTTGATTCTGGAAACTTTTCAACCACTGTTTTTGCTTCAATTTCACTCATTTGAACTGTTTCATCACGAGGGATAATGCCAATAACTTTTGTTCCAATTTTTTGAGCGAAACTTTCCACAATAGCTATTTCATTAGATATTCCTTTACAATTACAAATAATTCCTGCAAGATTTCCTTTAAGTTTTTTAACACCTTTTGAAATATTATTAGCAGCATAAAGACTCATATATTCACCAGATGTGACAATACAAACCTCATCAGCATAATCTTCTCTAAGAGGAACAGCAAATCCACCACAAACAACATCACCTAAAACATCATAAAAAATTAAATCTAAGTTATCATCAATAAGATTTAGTTTTTCAAGGAGTTTCATGGCAACAATAACTCCACGACCTGCACAACCAACACCTGGCTCTGGTCCTCCACTTTCAACACATTTAACACCATTAAAACCATTAAATAAAACATCCTCAACTTTTGGATTTTTTATTTCCTTAATTGTATCTAAAATAGTTGGAAGACGTCTCCCACAAAGTGTCCGTGTAGTATCTGCCTTAGGATCACACCCAATAACCATTATTTGTTTATTGAGATTACTATAAGCTGCTGCAACATTAGCAACTGTTGTGGATTTTCCAATTCCACCTTTACCATAAATAGCTATTTTTTTCGTCATTTAATCAATTAATTGTTTATTTAATGAAAAATAAGTAATAGATCATTAATAATAGAATTATATTTCTTATATTTACTTCAATTATTATCAATATTATTATTAAAATTATTATTAAAATTATTATTAAAATTATTATTAAAATTATTATTAAAATTATTATTAAAATTATTATTAAAATTATTATTAAAATTATTATTAAAATTAAAATTATCAAAATCAATTAATAAAATTAATAAAATTAATAAAAATATTAGTGATATCTAATTAAATATTTTTTTTAATTAATTTATATATATTATCATTTTTTCTAACAAAATTATCAATTTTTATAGTAACATTCATTCCTTTTTTAGCTATTTTTACTGGTTTTCCATTTACTTTCATTGAATTAAGAATTTGATTAAATGATCCAGTTGTATTACCTTGAATAATAATCTCATCACCAATAACTAAATCATCAAATAGCTTAATTTCAGCTACAGATATTTTAGAATAATAATTTACCACAATTCCAATATCTTTTTTAAAATATTTTGATTTATTATTATTAGATGTTTTAAATGGAGAATTAAAATAAAATCCAGTATCATATCCACGATTAAATACTTTTTTAAGATTTTCATCCCATTTTTCATTAAATTTATAGCTATTTTTACCAAAAGACATATAATTATCAATAGCTTCCCTATAAGTTTCTGTTACAATTGAAACATAATCAGCAGACCTTCGTCTTCCTTCAATTTTAAATGAATCAACTTTAGATTTCATTAATTCAGGAATATGCTCAATCATGGATAAGTCGTAAGGAGATAAAAAATGAGATTTGTATGTTTCATCTACTGATTTTTCAAGAATAAATTCATTAAATTCAAAACCATCAAATTTATGCATATTATTTGTTAGATTTTCATTAGAATCTATATCTAATTTTGAAAAATTCCAATCGTATCTACATGGTTGTAAACATTCACCACAATTAGCACTTTTTTTATGAAAATAAGAACTTAAAAAACATCTACCAGAAATAGCCATACACATAGCTCCATGAATAAATATTTCTGTTTCAATGGGAGATTTTTTAGCTATTTCCTTAATATCACTTAGAGAAAGTTCTCGTGAAAGAATAGCTCGTTTTACTCCTAATTTTTTAAGTATGTTTAATGTGTAGCTATTTGTGATGTTTTCTTGAATACTAATATGAATATCTAAACTATTTTCATTAACACTATCAATTAAACCTAAATCAGAGATTATTAAAGCATCTAAATCATAATCATTTAATTTTGGAAGTAATTTAGCTATTTTTTCAATATCTTCATCTTTTAAAATAGTATTTGTTGTTAAATATATTTTTGAATCATAATCATGTGCTATTTTAATAGCTTCTTCAATATTTTCCATTGAAAAATTCTTTGAAGTGGATCTCATATTCCATTTAGACAATCCAAGATAAACTGCATCAGCTCCACTATTTAATGCAGCATTTAAACTTTTAAAATCTCCTGCTGGAGCCAACAATTCAACCATAAAATTCAACCATAAATAGATTTTAATATAAATAAATAAAATTAATAATTAAATAAAAAATTAAGCAATTGAATAAA
>JAISIT010000165.1 GCA_031261915.1 Candidatus Methanoflexus mossambicus | reverse complement strand
ATTTTAATAATAATAATTTTAATAATAATAATTTTAATAATAATAATTTTAATAATAATAATTTTAATAATAATAATTTTAATAATAATAATTTTAATAATAATAATGGTATATCTTAAAACTTTGTAATTATGCAAAAAATAAGTTTAATCAAGGGATGAGGATGAAAGTTTTAGTAGTAGGCACTGGTGCAAGAGAACATGCGATTTGTGAAAGTTTAAAGGATGATGTGGAATTATATTCTTACATGGCTAATGTAAATCCTGGTATTTCACGAATAGCTAAATATAAACAGGGTAATGAAGGAGAAATAGCTAAAGTAGCTAAATTTGCTTCTGAAAATAATATTGATATTGCTGTTATTGGTCCTGAAGCACCTCTTGGAAAGGGGATTGTTGATGAATTGGAAAAAATAGGAGTTCCATCTGTTGGTCCAAATATTGAAGCTGCTAAAATAGAAACTGATAAATCTTTTATGAGGAATCTTTTCCTTGATTATAAAATTCCAGGGCAATTAGACTTTGAAGTTTTTGATAATTATGAGGACATAAGTAATTTTTTAGATAGCTATGAAAAGGATGTTGTTGTAAAACCAGTGGGATTAACTGGTGGAAAAGGAGTAAAAATCGTTGGAGATCAATTAAAAGATAATCAAGAAGCAAAATTATATGCTAAAGAAGTTATGGACAATGCAATGGGAGGATTTGCCCAAGTTATCATTGAAGAAAAAGCTATTGGTGAAGAATTCACTATTCAGGCATTTTGTGATGGTGAAAATCTTGCTCCTATGCCTGCTTGTCAAGACCATCCTCATGCTTTTGAAGGAGATCAAGGTCCTATAACTGGTGGAATGGGTTCATATTCTGATAATGATGGTTTACTTCCATTTTTATCTCAAAAAGATTATAATGATTCTGTAGCTATTATGAAAAAAACACTTAAAGCTATTAAAGATAAAGCATCACCATATAAAGGAATACTTTATGGTCAATTCATGCTTTCAAAAGATGGACCTAAATTAATTGAATATAATGCTCGTTTTGGTGATCCTGAATCTATGAATGTTTTACCTCTTTTAAAAACCCCTATGGTTGAAATTTGCGAAGCTATTATTGATGGTGGTATTAAAAAAGTAGAATTTGAAAATAAAGCTTCTGTTTGTAAATATATTGTTCCAGATGGTTATCCAGAAACTAAACATTCCAATGAAGTTATTAACATTGATGAAAATAAAATTAATGCTCTTGGTGGAAAAGTTTTCTATGCTGCAGTTAATTTAAAAGATGAAAATGTTTATACCTCATCTTCAAGGGCTTTAGCCATTACAGCTATTGGTGATACAATTGAAGGAGCTGAAAAAATAGCTGAAGATGCTTGTAAACATGTGACTGGTAATGTTTACCATAGAAAAGATGTTGCAACTAAAGAAATCATTGAAAAAAGAATTAATCATATGAATGATATTTTAAAAAGTTAAGTAACAAAATAATATGAAAAATTTAATAAAAAAGAGTTAATAAAAATAAAAATAATTAGAAAACCATAAATAAAATTAATTTGAACATAAAATTATTTAGAAAACTATTAATATGATAATATAAAAAATATTAACTTCTTATATTTAATATTAATTTTATTTAATTTATTATATTGTTTAAATGTATTATATTTCTTTAAATTTGTTATATTTGTTTTATAAATTATATATTTATCAATATTTTTTATTTTATAGGGGTATTTTTATGGGGAATCTTTTATCGATTTATGATATTAAAGATGATGTAAATAAAATTTTAGATTTAGCATCTGAACTTAAATCTGGACATTTGAATAATAGAAATTTAAATGGAAAATCATTAGCCATGATATTTCAAAAATCATCTACACGAACACGAGTATCATTTGATGTTGCAATGTATCAATTAGGTGGACAATCATTATTTTTATCTTCTAAAGATTTACAGATGGGTAGAGGCGAACCAATTTCTGATACTGCTAAAGTTTTAAGTAGATATGTTGATGGAATAATGATTAGAGCATTAAAACATCAAGACGTAGTTGAATTGGCTCAAGAAGCAGAAATTCCAGTTATAAGTGGATTGACAGATTTAGAACATCCTTGCCAAGCATTAGCAGATATGTTAACAATTAAAGAACATAAAGGAGATTTTAATAGAAAAATTACATATATGGGTGATGGAAACAATGTATGTAACTCATTACTCCTTATTTGCTCAATATTAGGTATGGATATTTCTGTTGCATGTCCTAATGAATATAAACCAAATATAGACATAACAAATACTGCAAAAACAATAGCTAAAAATACTAATTCTAAAATTGAAATCACAGAGAATATAGAAGATGCTTTAAAAGATTCTGATGTTGTTTATACTGATGTTTGGGTTAGTATGGGTGATGAATCAGAAGAGGAAAAAAGAAAAAAAGCATTTTCTCAATATCAAGTTAATCAAAAAGCTATGAATTTAGCAAAAGAAGATGCGATTTTTATGCATTGTCTGCCAGCTATTCGTGGTGAAGAAGTCACATCTGAGGTTATTGATGGAAAACAATCAGTCATCATAGACCAAGCAGAAAATCGCCTTCATGCCCAAAAAGCTGTTCTTTATCATTTCCTTAAAGCTTAATGAATTTATTTTGTTTTTTATTTATAGGTTATTACCTAACTTTTTTCCATAACTGGTAAATATTCATTTGCCCAGTTTGAATAGTATGATTCGTTTTTTACTTCTTCATAATAGGTATTTTCAAAAAATTCTTTTAATTC
>JAISIT010000159.1 GCA_031261915.1 Candidatus Methanoflexus mossambicus | reverse complement strand
AAAAAAAATAAAATAAAAAAAATAAAATAAAAAAAATAAAATAAAAAAAATAAAATAAAAAAAATTAAATAAAAAAAATAAAATAAAAAAAATAAAATACATTAATAAACAGAAACTTTTGTAACTCCATTAATAGCTAAAAGTTCATTTAAAACTTCATTAGACACTTTTAAATCAGTTATAAGTGTTAAAACTGGAAGTTCATTCATATCTTGATCATTAGCATACGCTTGGCGAATATTAACTTCATTTGAATACATTATCCTAGTTGCTTCTGCTAAAATACCATAATTTTCTTTATTAGTTTCTATTTCAATGACTCCAAGGGAAAAATTTTTAGCAATATTTTTTAATAATGTTCCTGCAGGAATAATATTCTTAAAAATCCCATAAAGATACTCATCATTGGAAATAGTATTTATTGTTGCTTTAACTACCCTTCTATCAACATCAGCTGCTTCTCCAAGATGTTGATCCGTTATTTTCAAATTACCACAATAAATTTTATTATCTTCACCTAAATGAAGTCCTAAATCCAACATAGTTTTAGCCACTTTCATTTGGGCAGGATAATTTTTAAAAGAAGATTTAATTGTTTCCCACATATTAACACTTTCATTAAATATTATAATTTAAAACATAAAAATATTTAAAATATAAAAATATTTAAAATGTAAATATTTAAAAAATAAAAATAGAAAAATATTTAGAAAAACAAAAAAATAAAAATAGAACCTAAAAACAGAAAAAATGGGCCGACTGGGGTTCGAACCCAGGACCTCACGGTTATCAGCCGTGCGCTCTACCTGGCTGAGCCACCGGCCCTAATATAAAATCTTAATACAAATATAAAATTTTAAATTATTTTAAAAATAATAAATTATATAATAAAAAATTATTATTAAATAATAAAAAATTATAAAATAAAATATTATATTAAGTATATAACAATATTTATTTTAATCATATATAAATGTTTCTTAAAAATCATTGAAATAAAAAAAATATTATAAAATATTATAATTCTTTAAAATTAATATTATGCAATTTTAAATAATATTATTTCTTATTAATCATTTCATTGATTGAATCTGCCATCATATGACCTTCAACGATGATTTCCGTATTTTCAATGCCATCAACTGATAATGCTTGATCTTTTGCATCAGCAGCCATACGAGTAACACTCATACATCCAGGATTTGTTGGTTTTAATGTGATTTTTGCTGTATCTCCATCAACATCAATATTTTGAACAATTCCCATTTCAACAATGCTAACTCCCATATGTGGATCTAAAACTTTAGAAACTGCATTTTTAACATTATTTATTAATTCTTCTGACATATTTTACCTCTAAATTTATTGTTAATGAGTATAATGATTATAATAACTATAATTAATTCTAATAAAAACTATAAGTTATTTTAAGTATAAATTAATTAATATAAAAATAAAATTATATTACAAATAAAATTAAATAAAATATAAAATAAAAAATAAATAAAATAAAAAACAATTAATTATAATATAAATTAATATCATTTTACATTATATAATTAATGATTTATAAGTTTATATAATTAATGATTTATAAATTTATTCTTATTTTTTTCTATGTTTTAAACGAATAGCTATTCCTTTATTAGCTTTTTCCATTTCATTACCAGAAATAATAGCTTTACCAACACCAACTACCTCATCATTTCTAACAATAACTACTTCATCATTTGGAATTATATTTTTATCTGCAGATTTTATGCCTGGAACAAAAACAGTATTCGTAGTTAAATCAAAATCAATTTCAACAATGTTTATTCCTAAATTTTTTAATATTTCTCCACCTTTAAGTGTTAAAGAATAAAGACCTCTTTGTCCATTTAAAAGAGCTATTTGCCCCGTTTTATTAACTATTTTTTTATGGAACATTCCTTTAGAAATAGTATCATCATCAATGAAATTTTCTCCCAGTTTTCCAAATTGATAAATAGCTATTGATTTTAATCCATTTAAAACTTTATCTCGACGTTTAATTGAAGGATACTTTTTTAATTCCATTCTTAAATTATATATTGAATCATTAGATGTTGGTTTATCATCAACTACCGTGTAAATCGCATTATCAAGATATTCCTTGCAAACTTCCCTATAACCTCCTGCAACATGAGCAATAATAGTTTTATCTTTTAAATAACTATTTAAAAGTTCTCCTGCAACTTTTTTCTCTTCAAATGACCATTTTCCAGAAACAGAAACATCATAAGACTGAATTGGATATGTATTTTCCATTTCTCTTGGACAAATCCCAAAAGGAGAAGTGAGTATTACTTCTTGAACTTTTCGACTTACTTTTTTAAATATTTGATGAGATTTAGAATTAGAATAAGGTTTTTTCATACTACACGGAAGAACAACGACTGTGTCACCTAATGGATTAAGCATTTCCATCCTTTTTCTCCATCTAATAGATTCTATTCTATATAATGACTCTTCACTTGAACATATTACTTTTTTCATTGTATCAATATTTAAAATTAATTTAATTATAAAACAATTTCATTATACTGCTTTTTTAAATTGTTAATAGCACTTTTAGGATTTTTAACTCTTTTTTTCCATTTATTTATTGTAAATTGAATATCCACTTCATCACTGCCATTATGAAGATTATCTGCAAGAGAAACTATTTTTTCTTCTAAAGATATTGGAATATAATCTTTTTCAGGCAAATTTAGACTTTTTGCTTCTTCTTTATAAATTCCAGAACCTATATGTCTTTCAATAATTTTAACTATTTTATCATCAAATCCATATTTAATAGCTATTTTACCCCCAATTATCCCATGATCAATATTATTAGATTTTGATCGTCCAATATCATGCAAAATAGCTCCAATTCGAATAAGATCCATGTCAATACTCTTAATATCCTCATTAAAATTCATACCAAGAGTATCACTATTATTAGAATTATTATTAGAATTATTAGATTCATTATTATTCAATTTATTTCTCAAGTTATTATTCTGAAATTTAGATTTAGAAATATAAGTTCTTGATAATTCTACTGCTTTTTTATAAACTGCAATTGAATGATTTATTACCCATTCTGGACAATTTTCATTCTCTAAAATTTTTATTAAATCTTCTTCAGATATTTTATTAGATATACTCTCTTTCATTGAATTGTTTAATGAATTTTGATTTGATAAAACATTATTATTTAAATTATTCTTTTCAATAAATTCTTTAAAAGTCATTTTATCTATGTGGCTCATTAAAAAATAAAAAAAAGACAATAATAGAATATAAAAAAAATAAAAGTAAATATCAGCAATATTAATAAAAAATAAACAATATTAAAAGTTAATTTTTAAATATTAAAAATTTTAAGAATAATATTACTACTTAAGAGAATAATATCACTTCAAATATTGAAATAATAGCAAAATGAATAATAGCACAAGAAATAATAGCATTATACTATTAATAATAATAAATTTAAAAGGATAAATAATTTAATACTAATCACACTAAAATTAAAACTTTTTTTGAAAATTTTCAAATGCTTTTTCAGTTTTTTGAATTTCTTTTTCGATACTTTTAATTATTTTATCATTATCCTGAAATTCAAGTTCAGTTCCACAATTAGGACATTTAAATGCATTAGAACTACTACCTGTCTCTTTTTCATTATTTTTTCCTTTCGTTGATCTTGAGGGTAAAGAAATAGTGTTAAAATCAAATCTCACTTTGTCTTTTGGGCAAATAAAAAACATGTTATTTTGTTCATATTCTAATTTCGTTTCTAATTGAATTATTTTAGCATCGTGTTTATGTTTTATTTCTGTTTTAACTTTCGGTTTATTAAAAGTCCATGCATAAGTATACCAATTAGTTTCTGGGTTTTTTGATCGTTTATATGTGGCTAAACCAGAATCATGCAATTTATATAAAACTTTACGAACAGTATTGATTTTAATATTTGTTTTACTTGCAATATCTTCATCATTGTCTGCTTCACTTTCAAGACACTTAACTATTTCAAGCTCTTCTTTTTCAATTCCAATATCATTTAAAAATTCTTTTATCAAACGATTTTTTAACATTAATCTGCCTCAATCCATCATATACAAAATACACAAAAATAATATCAAAATAAAGCCAAATATCTTGAATTTTACAATATTAAATGAAACCTAAATTTTATATATAAAATTATTAAATATAAAAAACTTAGAGAATATATAAAAAAACTAGAGATATTAGTAATATTAGCAATATTAGCAATATTGGTGATATTAATTATGATTATAATATATTTGTTTTTTATAGAATATATATTTTATTATTTTTATTTTATTTTTAATATTTTTATTTTTGTTATTTTATGTTATTTTATGTTATTTTATGTTATTTTATGTTATTTTTTTCTTAACTTTAATCTTTTGGTAATAATATTATTAAATTAATCAATAGTCATGTTAAATTCATTATTAAAATATCAAATCGTGAGAAAATATTAAATCAATAAATATGGTTAATTTTGTTAATTAAAAAATTTTTCTAATAACTACTGCAGGAGTATGAGTAATCGAATCTAACATTTCAATAGTTATATTCGAAAAATCAGCATTTTGATTATTTTCATTATTATTACCACTAATATCAATATTCCCACTATTCCCACTATTCCCACTATTATTTCCACTATTATTTCCACTATTAACTTCTAAATTTTTTTTCATGGCATAAATAGTTTCCATATTATTTTCAAGAGATTTTTGATAATTTTCAGAGATATTAGCTATTTTAATTGCTGTTTCAACATCTAAATCTTGAGAACAGCCAAGAGGAGTAGAACCCACATTTTCAAAAATTTGACCTAATAGATATCCAAAAACCCCCATATTTGATTTTATTCCTTTAATAGCTATTGGCAATCCTGTAAAATAGCTATTTTTGCCTTTTTTATATGTTGCATCAGTATCAACAATTAAAACTATTATATTTTTGTTAGTTTTTTCATATATTTCTTTAGAAATCTTTTTTGCAATATCTCCAGGATTTTCAGGAAGTAAGGATACTTGAGTTCCAGGAGCATTACTTAAATCAACTCCTGCTTCCGATGCAGGTTTTAAAGCATGTTTTAAACCATATAATTGTAAAATAACTTCTTTATGATATGCAGATTCCTTTGGAAGTCGTCTTAAATTGTTTACAGTTCTTTTTTTAATTTTTAAAATAGGTCCTAATATATAACCCCAAAAATACTTACTCCAAATCTTAGAAAGAAATTTTGCAAGAAATGATGGTTTAAAATTCATTTCATCCACTAATCGTCCTTGTGATATAGCTATTGGAGTTTCAGCAATCACCAAATAATCATTATCTTCCACAATATCCATTACGGGATTTAAAATTTTTTCTAATGACTCATTTGGAGATATGTATGATGTTTCTATAGGAAAAAGAACATACTCATCAGTTTTAAACTTTTTTATCATAAAAAATCATGATACTTAGATAAATAATTAATAATTTTATAATAATTAATAATTTTTAGGGTGGTAGAAAAATTAAAATTTTTCACAGCACCAAAGCCGTTATTTTCTATTTATTAATGCCTAATTAATTTGTTTTTATAAATATACATTGTAAATTTTTTTAAATTTAAATTAACGGATAATTAAATGGAATATTTAAATATAATGTGAAACTAATATTTAATTGTGATATTAATGAAAGTTTCGCTACATTATGATAAAAACGACTTTAAATGTATTTTGTTGTCCAATATACTTAAGGTTTTCGATTCTCGGAAAACACAGCAGATTTTAGCTCAATATAAGGTAACTCCAATTAATCGTGTTGTAAATATTTTAAAAACTGTTATGATTGCGTTATATTATGATACAGAGATTTCTTATGTTGTGAATGAGTTAAATCGTGATAATCGTCTTTTAAAAGCTTATGGTATTGATAATGTTTTCAATAGGAAACAGATTTCTGAGTTTTTTTCTAGATTTAATGATGAAATTTTTTATGAAGTAGTTATTGAAGTTTTAAATAGTATTAATATGAAGAATAATCGTGGTATTAGGACTATTATTGTTGATGGGACAGATATACGTATTGATTTAAATTGGTTTGGTCGGCACGTTTCTAAGAAAAAATTAGAGAATAAACCGTATAAATGGGGTTATTCTAAGAGTAAAGGTTATTATATTGGTTTAAAATTAACTCATGTCTTTGATTGTAAGACTATGCAACCATTAGCAATGTTAATGCATGAAAGAACTCCAAATGATGCTAAAATATTTGATGAAATTGTCCAAGAATTGAAAAAACGAAGAATATTAAGAAAAGGGGATCAAATTTTCTTTGATAGAGGATATTTTAGTGCGAAAAACTACCAAATGGCAATTACAAAGTATAAATTTGTCCCATTAATCTTTCCACGAGGTAAAAATCCAGAAAATAAAATAGACGACACAATATCATACACTTTAGACTGTTTCCACAAAGGAAACAATGATAAAAGCTTATTTCTTTCATTAAAAACCCAAGCAATGAAAAAACTAAGAAAATGGAAAGAATATAAAGGAATAAGGAGCAAAATTGAAGATTTAAATAAATTACTCAAAAAATGCTTTGCATTGAATAAAATACACAATTATACAAAGCAATCAATCAATAAATACACATTTCTCAATGTATTTTTATCAGGAATCGTCACATCACTAGATTACAGAACCAAAAAAGACCTACAAATACTTGCAGAAATGTAAAAAATCTACCACCCTAATAATTTTATAAAATATAATATTTAAAATATTTAAGATTTAAATATAGAAGATTTAAACTATTAAAATTTTTAATAATAGTATATATGTATTATTATATATTAATTAATTAAATAAATAACTAATTAATATTAATAAAAAAATTATAATTAAATAAAATAAAATTATAATTGAATAAATAAATTTTTAATATAAATTAATTATAAGTAAATTTGGTGAAATAATGAAAAAATCAATCACTTATTTTGAAAATCCTGGTGAAGAAAATACTGATGAATTAATAAAACTTGTTATAGATAGATTAAACTATTCAAAAATTAAATATATTGCTGTTGCATCAGTTACTGGAAAATCTATTTTGAAATTAATAAAAGAATTAGAAAATAGCTATGAAGGCAATTTAAAAGATCTTAAGATCATTAATGTTAGTCATCATGCAGGATTTAAAAAAGATAATGAACTTGAAATAGATGATGAAACTCGATTAAAACTTGAAAAAAAAGGAATAATAACTTATGTTGGTTCTCATGCATTAAGTGGTGTTGGTAGAGGCATTTCTAATAAATTTGGTGGAGTAACTCCAGTTGAAATAATTGCTGCAACATTAAGAATGTTTTCTCAAGGAATTAAAGTTTGTGGAGAGATTAGTATAATGTTAGCTGATAGTGGACTTATTCCTGTTGGTGAAAATATAATAGCTATTGGTGGAACTGGAAAAGGTTTTGATACTGC
Organism: Candidatus Methanoflexus mossambicus; assembly: GCA_031261915.1. Taxonomy (GTDB): domain Archaea; phylum Methanobacteriota; class Methanobacteria; order Methanobacteriales; family Methanobacteriaceae; genus Methanoflexus; species Methanoflexus mossambicus. The sequence goes on along the minus strand of JAISIT010000159.1, from coordinate 16,852 downwards.
GACTATTTTAACTCCAGCCAATATGACTAAGGTTTTTGATATGAAATTCCATGAAATAATAGCTATTCCACTTCCATAATCTATTTAAAACATTTTAATGATTTTAAATACATAAATTTAAGTGTTTAATTTGAATGTAATAAAAATAATTATATCTGAAAAGTAATAAGTTATAACTTAAAATTAAGGTCTAAAAATTTTTAATGAATTAAATACCTTTAATTTTTTTATTAATAATTATTTTATTTTTATTTTAAATTTAATAAATATATAATATTATTTTTTTAAAATGTAATAATTATAAAGAGTATTATGATATATTATAAATTAATTTTAATTATTATTAATATAAAATAAGAATAATATCTTAAATAACTAATTAAATCCATAAAATCCCATTAAAGCAAATTAAAAAAACCATTTCATTTAAATATAATAACCTACATAATATAACTTATAAATAAATTATTTAAATATGAAATTAAATTGATTATACTAAATGGGGTTAGTAGATGAAATTTATAGATGATGCAATTAAAGAGTCAGAACAAAGAGCCAGCCAAAAAGATTCAAAGAAGCTTTCTACATTAGTAGATGAAGAATTATTAATAGATATTGAAGCTGTAAAACCTAAAATATATGTTATTGGAACTGGTGGAGCAGGAAATAATACTATTTCAAGATTAACGGATAAAGGAATTAGTGATGTTAAAACTATCACAATTAACACCGATGCACAAGATTTATACTATGCTAAATCTGATGAAAAACTTTTAGTAGGTAAACAGACCTGTAGAGGATTAGGAACTGGTGGAAAACCAGAAAAAGGTGAAATATCTGCTGAAGAGAATATGGAAGAGATAAGAGATGAAATAGCTGATGCTGACATGGTTTTTATTACATGTGGACTTGGTGGAGGAACAGGAAGTGGTTCTGCACCAGTAATAGCTAAAATAGCTAAAAAATTAGGAGCATTAACAGTTATTGTAGCTTCTATGCCATTTAATAGTGAAGGTCCTAAAAGAAGAGAAAATGCTGATAATGCTTTGACAAAACTTCAAGAAAATGCTGATAGTGTTATAATTGTTCCAAACGAAAAGATTTTAGATTTGGCTCCAAATTTATCTATTCGTTCTGCATTCATGCTTGCTGATGAAATTTTAGGAAAATCAGTTAAAGGAATAACAGACTTAATTATGCAACCTGCAGATATTAATCTTGATTTTGAAGATGTTAAAACTGTAATGGAAGGTTCAGGAATATGTATGATCGGTATGGGTGAATCAGATTCAGGTGATAGAGCATTAGAATCCGTTTTCGAAGCTATTAACAGCAAACTTCTTGATTTAGATCTTTCAAGAGCAGATCGTGCAATTGTCAATATCTTTGCAAGTGATGAACTTACAATGGACGAAGCAAATAAAATGGTTTCATTTGTTTCTGATTCATTAGCAAATAATGCAAATGTTATTTGGGGATTAAAAATCGATGAAGAATTACAACATACAGTTAGAACAACAGTCATAATCGCAGGAGTAAGACCTTTCGAAATAGAATCATTTGAAGAAAATTCAAACTCAATCCCTATTTCTGAAGAAACACCTACTCCAGAGGATACAACAAGCGAAATATTAACAGACGATGATTTCTTCGACGACATATTTTAATTAGAATAATTATAAAAACCTAACCTCATAAATTTTAAATTTTTATTTATCTTTTTTTTATTATTGTAATATGTAATTATTCTATTTTTTATCGTTTAAAACTAGTTTTAATATAATTTTAATTAAATTATTTAAATTTAATTACAGTTAATTAATTTTAATTAATATTTTTAACTAAATAAGATCTTTAACTATAATTAATATCTTTAACTTCTTTTTTTATTTTAATAATATTTATATTAAATTTATATTAAACTTATATTAAACTTATATTAAAGTTTATATTAAGTTTATATTAAGTTTATATTAGGTTTATATTTTACTTTTTATTTTTATAATTCTATTTAATTAAACTTTTATTTTTAATACATAAACCATATCTTCTTTTTTTATAAAAATTAAGGAGATTTAAATAATTTAAAATAATTCAAAAAGATATGATTATCAAATTTTATTAAACATGGTAATAACACAAATAATAACACAAAAAAATAAACATAACAATAAATAAAAAAAATATAACTAAAAGTCAAAATATACTTATAATTTAATTATAATATTATAAAATTAAATAGTCCATAAAGGAGATAAAATGAAAAATATCATAATCGGATCTGGTCCTGCGGGAAGATTAGCAGGAATTGAACTTGGAAAGTTAGGAAAAGAAGCAATCTTAATTGAGAAAAAATATATTGCTGGAAATTGTTTAAATGAAGGATGTATGGTTATATGTGCTTTAAATGACATAGCACGATTTTTAAATTCAAAAAAACGATTTGAAAACTTAGGATTAATGAAAGGAAAAATAGAAATAGATTATGCCGAGATTGTTACTAAAATAAAAGAAACACAAGAATTTATTAGGCAAATACATCAAAAAGAAAATGAATCATTAAATAATACGATTATATACGGAGAAGCTATTGTTGAAGAGGATATGGTTAAAGTAAATGGAGAAAGCTTTGAATATGATAAACTTTTAATAGCCACAGGATCAAAACCGATTATTCCAAATATTAAAGGCAATAAATATGGATTAACAAGTAAAGATATTCTAAAAATCGATAAGATACCAGAAAACTTAAATATTTTAGGTGGTGGAGCTATTGGAATAGAAATAGCTAATATTTTCTCATCCTTTGGAAGTAATGTTAATATCATATCTAGAAACAGCATATTAAAAGGAATTGATGAAAATTTAGTTAAATTTACAAGGGAAAATCTTTTAAAATATGTAAATATATATGAAAATCAAAATACAGTTGAAATAAAAAAAGATAAATTAATAACAGAAACTGATGAGTTTATTGGAACAACCCTTATTGCAACTGGAAGAAGTCCAAATTCTGAAATTGTTAAAGATATTGTTGATTTAGATGACAAAAAAGCTATTAAAGTTAATAAATTAATGCAAAGCTCAAAACAAAATATTTATGCCGCTGGAGATGTTACAGGAGGAGTAAACCTTACAACAATAGCAAGAAAAGAAGGAATAACTGCCGCAAGAAACATGGCAGGATTTACATCTGCTATGGAGTATAATAAAATACCTCAAGGCATAACATTAGATATGGATCTTAGTTATATCACTAAAAATAATATAAAAAGTAATTTCAATGATAAGAATATAACAACAAACCCTAATAAAAATACTAATAAAAATGATCAATCTAAGGAAATTTTAAATGAAATAACTATACCTGGTTCTGGTGGTCCTGGAAGCTTTTGGAGAGCACTAACAAGAGATACTGGACTTTCTAAAATAAAATATAATGAAAATACAAAAGAAATAGAAGAATTATATTCAATATCCCCATCATCAATTAGTGATATTTCTTATTTATCATATTTAATAGATAATGTTAATTTAGAAGACTTTTCAGAAGAATTTCTAGATATTCATCCATCTACAAATGTTTTTCAAGAAATTTTTGCACTGTTAAGATTATAGTACTTTAAAATATTTGTAACATATTAACAATAAATATTTATATTTAAATCCTGAAAGTCCATATAATTATAATGATTTTATCATAATTTTAATCAGCATATTTTGATAAAAAAAGAAAATAAAAAGAAAAAAACACAAATATCCATTAAATTTAATTTTTACTTAACTTTAACAGTTATTGTATTGGATTTAGCAGAATTGTAGTATTTATTTCCATTGAATTTTAAGTAGACTTTGAAAGTTCCACGAGCAGCTGCATATCCTTTGAATGTGAGTTTTCCATATTTGTTTAATGTTTTTTTCATTAACTTTAGTTTTCCAGCATATACATAGAAGTTTAAACTTTTTATGGGTTTTTTATTGCTGTCGAGTAGTTTTGCATTTAGAGTTGCTTTGGATTTGTATTTGTATATGTATTTATTTTTGATTTTATTTATGGTTAAAGTTAATTTAGGTGTGTCTTTAGTGACTTTTAAGTATTTTTTATTTGAATTTTTAGCATTAAAGTCTGAATTTCCTTGGAATTTAGCTTGAATAGTTAATTTGTTGGATATTGTTTTTGTTTTGTAATCAAATCTAGCTATTCCATTATTATTTGTATATTTGTATCCTATGTATTTTCCTCCAGCATAGAATAGTATTTTTCCATTGAGGATAGTTGAGTTTATATTTAAACGAACTATTGTATTATATTTGGAATTATATTTATTAAGAGTCAATACTAAGTTAGGATTAGTTTTAGAGATATTTCCAACATCGGGAGTTTTATTATTATCTAAAGTTTTATTATTATCTAAAGTTTTATTATTATCGGGAGTTTTATTATTATCTAAAGTTTTATTATTATCTAAAGTTTTATTATTATCTGGAGTTTTATTATTATCTAAAGTTTTATTAATAACATATTTAACAGATAATTCTTTGGATTTCATGCCCAGAGCGTCTTGATAATAGAATGTGAGAAGAGAAGACTTATTAATGATTATAGGATCATCATATTTAATATTTATCCTACTATCACCACCATCAAGAGTATAATAAGTAGTAGTACCTGGTAAAATAGGTAAAGTAACAAGGATACTGTCATTATAAGTGCCAGCTTTAATAGATGGATTATTAGGAGTAATATCTTTATTAATCACATATTTAACTGTAGATACATTAGATGGATTGTTATAGTCATCTATAGCAAAATATTTCAAAGTAGTATTTTTATTAATACTTAAAACACCATTATAACGATTACTATTTACAGTGGGATTACTATCATCAATAGTGTAATAAATCACACCATATTCATTTATAGATAACTCAACACTAATATCTCCAAGATAAGTTCCAGCATTCAAGTTATTTCTAATGACTGGGGCAGTATTATCTATGGGTTTAGTAATATCTGGTATATTGTCACTAAATTGATTAATATCAAATCTATTATCTAAGTCTAAATTAGAAGTAGTGTTGTAAATAGATCCATCAAACCATCCATTATACCAATTAGTAGCTAATGCTTTGTTATGTATAAATTTAGAACCATAAGCTCTAAGAGAAGCTCCATAGAGGTAAATAGCTCCACCATAATCTGCAACATTGTCAATAAAATTGCTACTATAAATTTCAATGTTATTTTCAGAATAAATAGCTCCACCATAATCTGCAATATTAGAATTAAAACTACAATTAGTTAAAAAAAGTTGCTCCCTTGTGGATAAATTATATTCTTTATCAATGTTGATAAATTTAATAGGGTTTTTGTTATTTATAAATTCTGTATTTTCTATATTTATGTTATTATTGGATTTAATAGCTCCAGAATTGTTAATAAAATTGCAGTTAAGTATATTTAGATTAGCATGATATGTATAATCTTTAGAATAAGTTCCATCCATATTCATGAAAGTGCTAAATGAAGCATTATTGTAGATATTGATGGTATTAGTATTATTGATAAAGTTACAGTTAATAAAATTTAATTTGGCAGTACTGGAATTAATAGCAGATTTAATTGCATTTTTAAATGTGATATTTGTAAATGTTATTTCATGTGGCATACTATTTTCCAAATCAGGATTATCTATATTGAATATGTTATTTTTTCCTTCACCGTCAATTATTACTCCATTTTTAGAGTTACCTATAAATGTTATGGTTTTATTAAGATACAAACCAATATTCTCGCTACCAGTATAAATACCGTCATCTAAAATTATTTTACCATTGTTAGCAACTGTGGATATTGCTTTTTTTAATGTTAAAAATGGTTCAGAGCTATATTTTCCAGAGTTTTTATCGTTTCCATTTTTTAATGAAACAAATATTCGACCTTTTCCACTTTCAGGACTTAAAACCACACCTTTACTGTTAATTACATTAGTTTCCATGAAACTAAAAATAGCTCCACCAGAAAGACTTGAAGAAGTATTAGTAAAAGTAGTATTGTTTAAAAATATTCTATTTTTAGAATAAATAGCTCCACCGTCCTCCAGTGCAGAATTATTAAGAAAATTACTATTAAATATTTCAGTATCATCATTAGAATAAATAGCACCACCATTTCCTAATGCAAAATTACCAACAAAACTACTATCATCTATCCTAACAATATTAGCACAAATAGCACCACCATCTTTAGTTGCGCGATTATTCTCAAAATTACTATTAACAATATTTACAAGATTTTCGCAGTAAATAGCACCACCATTAGATGCAGAATTACCAATAAAACTACTATTAACAATGTTTATCTGATAATTAGAATAAATAGCACCACCATCGCCCAATGGAGAATTATTAATAAAAATAGTGTTGAATATATCAACATTGCCATCAAATATAAAGTAAGTAGAAATAGCATTAGAATTATTAACAAAACTACTATTAGCTACACTTAAATAACCCTGATTGAATCCCAAATTAATACCATAACCAGAGTTATTAATAAAATTACAATTAATCATATTCACATTATTATCCATAACATTAGAATAGTCCTTAGCATTAGAATAAATAGCATCTACTCCATTTTGGAATGTGATATTTATAAAATCCACATCATAGTCACCAACATTAAAAAAGCTATTTTTTCCCTCACCATCAATTATTACTCCTCCTTTACTTTTACCAATGAATGTTAGGTGTTTATTAATCAATAGATTTGTATTTTTTTCGCCTTTGTATATTCCATCATCTAAATATATTTTTCCATTGTTGTCTACCTTTTCTATAGAACTATCCAATGTTAATAATTGGTTTTCAGTGTTTTCTCCAGAATTAATATCATTTCCTTGGTCTTGTGACACATACACACTACTTGCTCCAGTTACAGGGTTTGAAATCATTGCAATTAATATTGAAGCCATTATCACTATCATTACAAATATTTTGAGTTTATTCCAGATTTTATTGTTATTTTTTATATGTTGATATACATTATAAGTCATTTGAATTCTCCCATTTAAATTATACTATTTAATTATACTCTTTAATCATACTCTTTAATCATACTATATAATTTTATTTATTTACTTCATTCATTTACTATTTTAATACATATATAGTCCTAAGTATAAAATATTATTAATTTTTCATTGGCAAAATTAAAATTTGGTTCTTTTTAAAAAAGTTTAGGATATTTTTTTGATTTTAATCACGTATCTGAATCAAATTATTTTCCATGATTTTAAAAAAGAATAATTGAAAAAATAGTAAAAAAGAAAAAAAATAAAATAAAAAAAAAGTTAGAATTCAATAGTTTATAAGAAATGAGTTATTAAATGATTTTAAAATAATAACATTTGAAAAACTATAAATTCTTTAATTACTAAAAAATAAACAAGTTTTAAAATTTAATCCCCTGAAGTAGTGAAATTAACAGTAACATCATATCTGTTTTCATCTGCATCATATTTGATGTCAGTATGGTTAATATGCATGTTGTTTGAACTTTCAACACTTAGAGTATTAATATTTTTATTTTTATTTTTAGGAATATTTACTGAATCACTAATGTCATGAGAATTTTTTAAATTTTCATTATTAGAAGAAATATTCTCAGAAGAGATATTATCTGAATTATTAGTCATAAGATTAGAATTATTATTTATAGCTCCAACAACACTAATTGAAACTATAGAAACAATTAAGACAACTAAAATTCCTAAAAAAAGATTTTTTTTACTTAATATCATGTTATTACTCTCTTAATTTAAAAAAGCATATGCAGAATTAATTGAAATTGTATCCAAATATGGGGCACTTTGCTGAATATGAACTAAATGACCAGCTAAAACTCCAGCTTCATAATTAACTACTCCATTAAAAGTCATTATATTTCCATTAGAAAAATAAAGACGTGCTACTACTTTAATTCCAAAATCAAGAGGAGAAGTTATTTCATTTCTAACATAAAAATGTCCAACAGCACTGGAAGTTCCAGGATTTGTAATTACAAACCTATATTTTGCAACAAGATATTTTACTCCTTGATAGGTATAATAAATATTCTTAGTTCCAGTTGTGAAAGATGATGAACTCATAAGACTATTTGAGTTTGAATTACTATCTAATTGCAAATCATTAAATGATAATTCTTCTTCTGAATCTTCAACAGTTATATTATATTCTAAATTTACTTCATCATTATCACTATCATTCAATTCATTAATATCATTACTATCTATATTAATATCATTTATTTCTCCAGTATTATTTATATCACTTTCAGTAGCACTAACTGAAGCAATAGACAGTACACAACATATTAATAATATGGGTACTAAAATTTTTAAATTTTTCATTAAAATTTCACTCTCCTTTGAATTTAAGTTTAATTAAATATATTTTATTTTATATTTTAGATATGCCAATTAAATCTTTAGATTATGAAAATTTTTTAACATAATTATCTTAAATTTGAGAATGTGAACATTATAAAAAATATTCAATTTAAAGAATAAAGAACCTTATTACCTTGTTGGAAAATTTTATTTCAAAAATAATAAAACTCCAAATTGACACTTAATACCATATATTTTTGACATCATATATAAAGTTTTGGGTACTGAATTTAAAGTAACCGTCAAAAACTTTCCTGTTAAACTTTTGATCTTGTTTGAACATTGGTTAAAATTTTTAAAAATAATAAGAAAATAGAATAAAAGAAAAAAGATAACATATAATGAAATGTTTAGTGTTTAATTTGTGTTTGAATAATATTTGCAATTTTAGATGATGCATTCAAGACTTCTTTTGAATATTTACTTACATTAACTTTCATTTCATCTAAATTATCTAATTGTTTAATAATAATATTATTTAAATCTTCAAAATCTGATTCAACCACGGCACCTTTAAAAATAGCTTCAATATTATGATAACGACCATATTTAACTCTATTTAAAGCTATTATTGGAAGTTTGCAAGCTATTGCTTCTTGAACCATTACTCCATCATCTGTTAAAATAGCTAAATCTACTAAGTCATAAAGATCCTTTATCCAATCAATATAAGATAGATTAATGATATTTTCTTGATTTAAGCATTCATTATATTTTTCTTCTAATGGATAACCTACAACAAGAATATTTAAATCAATTGAATTATCTTTACAAAATTTTGAAAATTCATAACACCCTTTTGCCATTAAAGGAAAAAGAGAGGAACCAGAAGAGAATAAAACAGTTTTCTTATTTTTATCAAATCTATTGGGTAGATTATCTAATGCTTTTTCTTTATCTCCTAAAAGCACCTTAGAATTTAAAGGATAAAATGAATTAAAAACCATGTTTGATTTTTTAGAATTATTCAATTTGTCATTATTATCTTTATTATCATTCTCATTGATATTATTATTATTCTTATTATGTGCATTAGTATTAATATTAGTATTGCCATTATTAATTGTATTAGTATTATTATTGGCATTACTATTTTCTTCAACAAGATTGCTATTAATTTTATGGGAATATAATGGAGATTCAGTTAAAGCTATTACAGAATTTAGTTTTGAAGATATTTTACTGTCTACTGGAGTATTGACAATACTAATAGATGGAACTCTAGCGATTTTAGCAGAAATAGATCCAACAACTGCTCCACCACCGATTATTCCAACAATAATATCTGGTTTTATTTTTTTAATTAATGAAACAGCTTTAAAACTTGCTTTAAATAGCTTTAAACCACCGATAAACATAGACTTTTTAGTGGCAGCATGACCTCCAGATTGAGGAATATCTATTTTATGCCAGTTAATATTATTTTTTTCAAATAAAATACCTGGAGCTTTAAAATCTAAAGCAAATTCACAAGATATTCCTATTTTTTCAAGAGATTTAGCAGTGTTTAAAGCAATAACTGCATCTCCACCCATTCCTCGCCCAGTAACAATTAGTAATGCTTTCATAAGAATTCAATCTAATTATAATAATTCAATTCAATAAAATACTTATTTAATCCAATTAAAAACTTCTTTATTTCTTTTAGGTGCTGGAGAATTTGGTTTAACTTTATAACCTAATGAAACACCATATAATGGTTTGAAATCTTTAGGAATTCCTAATTTAGATAAATTTTCTTCGTCTTCAAAATACCATGCAACTAATCCTAACCAACAAGACCCAATATCTAATCCTTCGGCAGCAAGAAGCATATTTTGAGTGGCAGCCCCACAATCTGCCTCAATATTTGATCCTCCGATTTTTCCAGAAACCATTACTAATGTAGGAGCATTATGAGTAATATTTCTATTAGAATTCCCAATCATTTCATAGAATTCATTTCCAGAACCTTTCATGAAATCCCGAGAAACTTGATCAATTTCATCAAGAACTTTTTTATCTTGAATTATTGTAAAATGCCATGGCTGCTCTCCTCTTGCTGTAGGAGCCATAATAGCAGCATTTAAAATCTTATTTAATTCCTCATCTTTAATTTGTTCTTTTTTATATTCTCTAACACTTCTACGATTATTAATTACATCAAAAATATCCATTTTATTTTCTCCATTATATCTTCATTTTCAGAATATCTAAAGTATAATATGTTAATATGTAAATATAAATCTAATAAATAAAGTAAAAACCAAATAAATAAAGTAAAAACCAAATAAATAATTATAGATCTGATAATATAAATAATATAATATAATATAAATATAATAAATAATTTTATTTTAATCTTTTTCTAATGGAAATTTTAGCATTATACTTATCTCGAAGCACAGGATTATTATTAATGGCAAATGGATTGTATGTCAATCTTCTAAACCCTAAAGCTATTAAAATTGGATTTTTTATAATCACTTGATGTCTTCCAAATATTATTTTACGAATCAAATCACCTAAACCTCCCCCAGTTAAAACATCCATGAAATAATCACCAAATGTTGGATTTTTAAGGTTAAGTGTTTGGGTGAAAAATCTTTTAAGATTATTTTTTCGTATGAAAGCTATTAAAATACATGTAACAATAAATAAAATTAAAACAGGGACAAAACCACCTAACATATAAAAAGTTATGCCTAATGCAATGGCAAATGAATGATTTCCAACTTCTCCCATCATTATTTTTCCAAGAAAATCTAAAGGAGCATATCCTAAACAAACAGCCAATAAAATAGCTGGAGTATAATATGGAGGAATTATATAATTTAAAATATGAATACTTGGGATTTCAAATATAAAAATAGCTAAAAGAGAAAAAATAGACATTACAATAACAACAAATGATGCTGAACCAGGTTGCATATCTGCAATATTTAATGGTTGGATTAAAAAAGCAATTAAAATAGCTGAAAGACCTATAATTGGATAACCTACTATCATGACAGCAAGCATTCCTAATCCTCGAAGTAATTGTCCCCATTCAATTGGAAGTCCTCCAATTGTTCGTCTACCAACTAAATCATCAATTAATGCTAAAACTCCAATAATTAAAACCATATCATTAAAAGGTCTTGGCAAATAAATAGACAATACTATAAATGGAACAATTCCAATAGCTCTTGGTGTCCATCCACGAACATTTGTATGTAAATTTTTTAAATATCCTTCATTTCCAAAAATTTTAAATACAGCAATAATAGGTGATTTTTTAAAACCTTGTCTTTGGAGTTTTTTATAAAAATTACTTAATCTACTTCCAGGTTTAAAAATATTAAATAATAATGTTAAAGCTAATGTTCCTATTAAGCTATAAATAAATGCATTTAAAACTTCAGTTTCTATCATACTACCACTAATTATAAGTTATAACTTATATTAATTTTAATTTTTAGTAATATATAAATATTTCCATTAAAATTAAATATTTTATTTAAACTACTATTTTTTTAAAAAAATAGAATTATAGAGAGAACAATGATTAAAAATAATTAAAATAAAATAAAAAAATTAGTTTAGAGAATAACGTAAAATAGCTCCAACTCCACCTAAAGATTCTAATTGTTTTCCTCCATCGTGTTCATTACTGATTATTGTAATATTTCCCCCCATATTCTCAACTAAATCCATGATTTTTTGATACTCATCATCACGAACCAAAGTATCCAAAATAAGTAATTTTTCAATGGCTCCTGCATTTGCTGAAGCAAATGATTCGTCTTTACCATAAACTGCCTTGGAAGAATTAGTTGCTATCTCTTTAAAAAGTTCCTCAACATTAGAAATTTCAATAGCTATTATGTTTTCTGCTTTTATTTGATCTAACTTTCCACTTTTTAATATTTCTTGTATTCCTACCCTTCCACCAGTTCCTGTGGCTTCAACAATAGCTATTTTAGCTAAATCTTCATATTTTTCACTTAAATAAGAGTAAAAATTATTTTTTTCAAATCCAGGACCAACAATAACAATAGTGCTTAAATCTTTAAACTTTAAAATAGCTTCAACAATATTTTTATAGAATAATTCTATATTTTTACCTCTATTTTTATCAATTATTCTTTTTCCAGAGATATTTCCAATAATAGGACCATAATATTCAAGTCCGAATTGTCGAATCAAACCTAAAAGTGCACTATCATCTTCAATAGCTATTACAATGGCTGAAAGTTTTTTAGAAGAATCAATAGCTTTTTGTAAACGCTGAATATCCCATTTTGACCATTTCTCCTTTATAATCTCAATTGTCTGATTTAATTTAACTTCTATAGAATGGCTTGTGTTTAATGGAATTAAATCTTCTGGACCCTTTTCTATTATTCCAATTACTCTTAATTTACCAGTGAAAATATGAAAATTAATTGACTGAACACGAATACTAAGGTAAAATGTTTTTTTAACTCCTCTATCACTTCTTAATTTATCTCCAGTAGTATCCTGTATCCTTCTAACTGTTTTTGATGAAACTAAGTCCCCAACAGCAATTATATGCGAAAGATGCCACAAATCATCTAATGTTTCTGGAGTTAGCTTTATTAATCCTATTTTTTTATTTTCATGATTGATTTTCATTAATATACTTTTAATTTTTATTATTTATAAAAATTTTCTATTTTTATAAGTTTAAAAACATAAAATGTTTTTATTATTTATAAAAATTTTCCATTGCCCTAATTTTAAAAACAAATATTTTTATTAATCATATTTTTATCAATACATCTCTTTATCAATACATCTTATATATGTTATACTTCAGTTTAATATCAATAAAAATTTATAAAATCATTAATATTAAAAACAAACAAATACATAATAATAGTTATAATAATAGTTACAATATTTAAAATGAATTATAATTAAATTAAAATATATTTTTAAAAATAGAAATATTAAAAATAGAAATATTAAATTTAGTAATAAGTTAAATAAATTAGTTTAATAAAAAATAAAAATAATAAACTTTAGAACAAATAATATAAATCCAATTAAATAAAATATTGGAGAGATAGAATGTTATCATCAAATTTAAATAAAAAAGAAAGAAATGATGAAAAGAATAATGAAAATAAAACATCAGAAAATACAACAATTTATGGAACAAGATATTTTTGTCAACCTATTCCAAAATTTGAAATTCCTGAAGACGGAATGCCATCTAAAACCGCTTACAGATTAATTCATGATGAATTAAACCTTGATGGAAACCCAAATTTGAATCTTGCAAGTTTTGTGACTACTTGGATGGAAGAAGAAGCAGATAAATTAATAGCTGAAAATAATGGTAAAAACTTCATAGACAACGATGAATATCCACAAACAGGAATTATTCATGGAAGAGTTGTAAACATGTTAGCAAAGCTATTTAATGCTCCAGAAGAAGAAAATTATCTTGGAACAAGTACTATAGGATCTTCAGAAGCAATAATGTTAGCTCTTCTTGCACATAAATGGAAATGGAGAGAAAATCGTGAAGATAAAGGAATAAAAGATAATAACAATCCTAATATTGTTATAGGTGCTGATGTCCATGTTGTATGGGAAAAATTCGCGAAATACTTTGATGTAGAACTTAGACTGGTTCCAATGGAAGAAGATTGTTATATTTTAACAGCAGAGAAAGTTAAAAAACATATTGATGAAAACACAATAGCTGTTGGAGTTGTTCTTGGAACAACATTTACAGGTCAAATTGATGAAATAGAAAAAATTAATGAATTATTAGAGAATATAAAAATTGAAAAAGGTTTAGATATTCCTATTCATGTTGATGCAGCAAGTGGGGGTTTTGTAATTCCATTTATTAATCCAGAATTTAAATGGGACTTTAGATTATCTCATGTCCGATCAATTAATGTTTCTGGACATAAATATGGTCTTGTATACCCAGGAGTAGGTTGGTTAATATTTAAAAATGAAAAATATTTATCCAAAGACCTTATTTTCAATGTAAATTATCTTGGAGGAGAACTTCCAACATTTAGCTTAAATTTCTCAAAAGGAAGTAGTATGGTTCTTGCACAATATTATAATCTACTTCGATTGGGAATGAAAGGGTATAAGCAGATAATGGAAAATTTAATGGAAACTGCACAATATTTACAATATAGATTAGATGCTCTTGGAATTTTTGATTGCTTAGAAGGAAAGCTCAAATTACCAATAATAACCATAAAACTTAAAAAAGAATTTGAAAAATATGGTTCAGTTTTTGGAATTTCAAGAAAACTACGAGAAAATGGTTGGATTATCCCAGCATACACCTTACCACCAAATGCAGAGAATATGGCTGTTTTAAGAATAGTTATCAAAGAAAATTTCTCACGAACCATGGCAGATTTATTAATAAAACGTATGATAGAAATAAAATATTATTTTAAAGCTAAAGCAGATAATAAAGACTTAAGTAAAAAATCATATCCACAAATAAATATTTATTAAATATTAATATTATATTAAAATTAATATTTATTAACAAAATAAATATTTATTATTTTAATAAATACTAACAATTTATTATATTAATATAAATATTATTAATAACTATAATAATACCAATACTAATAAAAATAATAAAAATAATAATAAAAATAATAATAAAAGTAACAACATTAAAAATATTAATAACTTGATAAAAAAAAACATCACAATCAATAATTAAAAAAAATAGGCAATAAAATGGCAGAATATAGTGAAGGAAGTGCAATATTTATTAGTTTAATAATTGGATTTATATTGTCCTTTTTATTTGATAATATTTTTGTTATTGTGTTAATAGGATTTTTAGCAACATATATGGTTAGTGTTGAAGAAAAAAACTATTTAATTGGAGTAATAGTAGCATTAATATTTGAAACTCTTAATTTTGCAGTTGGAATGGTTTTAACTCCAAATATACCAACATATATCTATGAACAAATAGGTTTAGATCCTTTTAATTTGATTTTAGGATTTATTGTGAGCTTATTGATAAGTGGGTTTTTAGGATTTATTGGAGGATTTTTAGCTCAAAAAGCATATAAACAAATAAAAAATATAGAACAAAGAAGACAAAGCTCAAAGAGAAAATATTAATTATTCTAATCAATTATATTAATAATTTAAATGAAAATATAAGGATATAAAACTATTAAAATAAATATAAAACTATTATAACCTACGTATAAAACAATTAAAATAAACTAAAAATAATAAAGGCATTATATGAAAATTGGAATACTTGGTGGAACTGATGGTCTTGGAAAGACAATAGCTAAATTTTTTAAATCAAATGACTTTGATATTACAGTTACAGGAAGAAATATTGAAAAAGGAGAAAAGGTTTCTAAAGAACTCTCTGTTAACTTTTCAAATGATAATAAAAAAACAGTAACTCACTCAGATATTGTTATAATAGCTGTCCCAATAGATAATATTGAAAATCTTGTAATAGAAATAGCTAAATCTCTAAAATCTGATACAATAGTTATTGATGTAGCATCTGTTAAAGAAAAAATAATTAAAATAATGAATAAATATCTTCCAGAGAATATTGAATATATTCCAAGCCATCCTGTTTTTGGACCTCGAACCCATTCACTTGAAGGGCAAATTATTGTTTTAACTCCTGAAAAAAAAGGTAAAAACTATAAAAAAGTTAAAGAATTCCTTGAAAATCAAGGTAGTAATATTGTTGAGTCTACGGCAAAAGAACATGACAAGATGATGGCTATTGTTCAAGTTCTTACTCATTTTTCATATATTTCAACGGCTTCAGCGATTGCAAAGCTTGGAGTTGAAATTAAAGATACAAGAAAATTTGCAAGTCCTATTTATAATCTTATGGTGGATATTATTAGTAGAATCACTTCTCAAAACCCAATACTCACATATTCAATTCAAAAAGACAATGAATTAGGTGAAAAAGTGAGAGAAACCTTTTTTGAATCTGTTAAATCATTAAAAGAAGCTATTACAAATAGTGATGAAGATAAATTCATTGAAATCGCAAAAATAGCTACAGCAAATATAGATGATATTGAATCAAGTTTAGGAAGAAGTGATAAAGCAATTAATGCATTAACAAATGAAATGATTCGCCTTAAAAACTCTGTAGGTAGAGTAATAGCTATTGAAAATATTTTAACTGAAAAACATTACTATGGAATACTTAAAAAATTAGACAATGAATTTTTAACAATTAAAACGGACAAAAATAAAGAAATCACAATGAAAATAGCCAATATCCAATTATTAGATTATTAAATCATTATCATTATTATTAAAATTATTATTATTAAAATTATTATTATTAAAATTATTATTATTAAAATTATTATTATTAAAATTATTATTATTAAAATTATTATTATTAAAAT
>JAISIT010000130.1 GCA_031261915.1 Candidatus Methanoflexus mossambicus | reverse complement strand
AAAATAGAATCAATTTTAATATCCTTTTCATTGACTAAATAATTGTATAACTGAAAAAGAATTGTTGTTTTGCCCAGACCTCTAAGACCAGGCATCACGATAAATCTATCTTCAACATGTTTATCTTCTATAAAATCATCTAAATAATTTTTTATTTTATAATATTCACTTCTATGGTTAAATTCTTTAATTTCATCAGCAAATAAACTAACTTCTTCTTGTTTTAAATGAATATATTTATTTAATTCCTCATCAAACACCATATTATCACGGGATATTTTATTATTTTTTAAACTATTTAAAATATTTAAAATATTTAAACTATTTAAACTTTTTTTAAAATAAAAATCGCAGTTCTTAACTATTATCTATTTTAGGAATAATAGCATATAAATATTTATATATTTTTAAAAAATAAGAGTATATGCTTTTTAATATCTTTTAAGAAAATAAAACATGTATTTTACATTTCTAATAGTAAGATATTGTTTAAATCATTAATTTTTATATAAAATTCAATAATTCACTCATTATTAGTTTAAATATATTATAAAGTATAAATAAAGTTATAAGTTATACTTTATAAGTTATATATTATAAGTTATATATTATAAGTTATACTTTTATAATAAGTATAATAAAAAAGAATAAAATATAAATAAAATATAAATAAAATATAAATAAAACAAAAAAAATAAATAAAACAAAAAAAATAAAAGTAATAAAAAACAAAATAATAATAATGAATGTTTACAATAGAATGCAGGTTCTATGTGATTGGGCTCAATATGATTTATGTGATTATATAGCACCTGTAAAGGAATCAAGCTCAAATTTGCCAGGAATATATAATGCAACAGCAAATGGATGTAAAATTCCATTGTTTAAAGTATTAATGAGTAACAAATGTGTAAATAATTGTAAATATTGTATTAATCAAGCCAAAAGAAACTTTACTCGCTTAGAATTAACACCAAAGGAAATAGCTAAAATATTTTTAGATTATTATAACAATAGTCATGTGAATGGTTTATTTTTAAGCTCAGGAATTGTAAAAAACATTGATGAAACAATGGAAAACCTGATTGAAGTGGTTAAATTACTTAGAAAAGACTATGGATATGATGATTACATTCATCTTAAAGTAATTCCAGGAGCAAGTAAAGATTCAATAAAAAGAGCCATGGAGCTATCAAACAGAGTCAGTATAAATATCGAAGCAAGCACCTCAGATGGTTTACATGAAATATCTCCAAATAAAAGCTATCAAAAAGATATTTTAC
Organism: Candidatus Methanoflexus mossambicus; assembly: GCA_031261915.1. Taxonomy (GTDB): domain Archaea; phylum Methanobacteriota; class Methanobacteria; order Methanobacteriales; family Methanobacteriaceae; genus Methanoflexus; species Methanoflexus mossambicus. The sequence goes on along the minus strand of JAISIT010000130.1, from coordinate 21,499 downwards.
GAAGATTTAAATGGATAAACAATTTAGGCAAAAAAAATAAGAAATTAGCTCCATCAGGCGTGACAACCCAATATATAATTGGTGCTAACGATGAAAGTGATGAAGATGTTTTAAAATCAGTTTCCAATTTATATAAAAAGATGAATTTAAAAAGAAGCTATTACAGTCCATTTGAAGCAATTGCTGGAACAGAACTTGAAAATAAAGAAAATTGTGATAGAGCAAGATCAAATAGATTATATCAAGGAGATGCTTTAATTCATGATTATAATTTTGATATTAATGAACTTAATTTTGATAATAATGGAATCTTAAAAAAAGAAGATCCAAAAATAGCTGCTGCAAAAATGAGAGATATTTTTCCAGTGGATATAAACAGTGGAAGCTTTAAAGAATTAATTCGTGTCCCAGGAATCGGTTTAAAATCAGCAAAAAGAATAATAGATATTAGAAAAAATAAACCATTTAAAAGTATAAATCAATTAAAAGAATTAGGTGTTGTAACAAACCGTGCTCAAACATATATTAAAATAAGTGGTAATTATCAAAGCACATTAAAATTATAAAAGAGTTAATAGCTATTTTTCACTTAGAAAACAAAGTTTTCTTTAGTTAAAATTATTTATATTTATAATAGATAATAGTATAAATTATAAGTAATAAGTTATAAGTAATAAGTTATAATTAAAATTATTTAAAAAAAAAATAAAAAAAACTTCGTTTCCGAAATTAACTTATGTTAAGTAAAGAAAATAAAAAAACAATGATTAATTACTATCTAAATCATCAAATAACTTCCAAATTTCAGGGTATTTAGATTGAATAGCTTCATCAATTAAAGAAGAAGCTTCTTTACTAATACTAAATTCTGGTTTAGTTTTTCTTAAATATCTTAAGACTGCAGCAGACTTTAAAGACCAAAGAGTAATCCGTGGATTTTTACCAATTACTGCTTTAACTTCTTCAACATTAGCTAAAACCATCTGATTTTCTTCATTGTTATTATTTATTTCTAAATTATTGTTTAAGCTATTATTTTCTATATTTTCTTTAGATTTAATAGTATTATTATCAATAGAAGTATTAGAATTATTAGAATTATTAGTAGATTCATTAGAAATAGTAGTTTTAACAGAATCAACAGATTCTAATTTATTATCCTTTGAATTATTCTCAGAAAAATTATTATCCTCATTATCCTCATTATTATCATCATCTACAATATTTTCAATGTCTTCAATGCTTTCTGAACTTGAATCTATATTCTCTTCAATATCAGATGAATCTGTTTGATCGTTTGAACCATTTAAAATATCTTCTAAAGATTGTGGTTTTTTATCATCATCTTCAATATTTGGAATTAATGCTGCTAAACCTTTTCCTAATCCACCACCAGAGTTTTTCTTAGATTTTACCTTTTTTCCAGCCATATTCTCTCCTTAATAAACTTAATAAAATTAAAAAATTAATCGTTATAAGTATAAAAATTATTAGTTATACTTAAAACTTATAAGTCATAATTAAAACTTATAAGTTAAAAGTGAGTATAATTATAAAACATGATAATATAACTAATGAAATAATATAATTAATTAATAAAATAAGAATATAATAAATTAAATTTTTTCTAAAAATTCTTGTGCCAATTTAAAATAAGCAGTTGAACCACGACTTTCAGGATCATAAAAAATACACGGTTTTCCAAAACTTGGAGCTTCAGCTAATCGAATATTACGAGGAATAACTGATTTAAAAATATATTCTTTACTACCAAAATTTTTCTTTAAATCTTGATAAACTTCCCGACCTAATTTTGTTCTTGAATCATATAAAGTTAAAACAAAACCAATAATCGGAGTAGGACTATTAAGATTCGATTCTACAAGTTTAATTGTATTAATTAAATCAGCAACTCCTTCAAGAGCATAATACTCTGCTTGAATAGGAATAAGAACACCATCGGAAGCAACAAGTGCATTAACCGTTATAATTCCCAGAGATGGAGGAACATCAATGATAATGTAATCAAAAATATCCTTAACAGCAGATAATAACTTTTTTAAAACCAAATGATTATTTTCAATCTTCCCTAATTCAACTTCAATTCCACTAAGTGAAATGTTACTTGGAAGAATAAACAAGTTAGGAATCTTAGTACCAATAATAGCTTTTTTAACATCAATTTTTCCAACAATAGCAGAATAAATAGTATTTTCCAATGCCAATTTATCAATGCCAAAACTCGTAGTTGCATTTGCCTGAGGATCCATATCTACAAGTAAAACCCCTTTTTTTAAAACTGCTAATGAAGTAGCAAGGTTTACTGCTGTGGTAGTTTTGCCACACCCTCCTTTTTGATTAATAATAGCTAAAATTTCACCCATAATTATCTCCTAATTAAAAATAAACATGTAAATTTTAAATAATGATAAAATAAGTTATTATAAAAACTAAATTTTAAGAATTAAGTTATAAGAATTAAAATTTAAGATATAATAAATAAGTTTTAAGATTTAAGATATAATAAATAAATTAAAAGAAATAATTTTTAACTTATTAGTTAAATCTGATAAATTATATTTTAAAAGTTATTATGAATAATTTATAATTTATACATTATAATATCTAATTTATAATATATAAATTATACTATATAAGTTAAATGTATTAAGTTAAACCTATTAAGTTAAATCTGTTAAATTATACCTTAAAAATTAAAAGAAATAATTTTTAAGAATTAAGTTTTAAGAAATAAGATATAATAAATAAGTTTTAATAAATAACTTATAATTAAAAACTAATAAGATATAAATTAAAAGTTATAAGTTATAACTTAAAATAACTAATGAAATAAAAATAAATAAATATAAATATACAAATAACAAAAATCATAATATACTAAGCAAAATATAAAAATAAGTAATATTTTTTATTATATATATGCAATTAATTAATAAAATACTGGAGATTATATGTTAAGAAAACTTAAAGTTTCTAATTTTAAAACATTTAAAGATATTTCTATTGATTTAAATAAATTTAATTTAATAATTGGTTCAAATGCAAGTGGAAAATCTAATTTTGTGAGTATTTTTAAATTTTTAAATGACATTTCTAAATTTGGTTTAAATGAGGCAATATCTAAGCAAGGAGGATTCAAATATCTAAAAAATTTAAAAACTAATGATAATAAACCATTAAAACTTGAAATTGAAGCTAATGGACAATTTGAATTTCCAGTAACTGAAACAAAAGATGAAAAAGAAGAACATTTCTTTATTGAAATTTCAAATATTATATACAAGCTAAATTTAAAATCAGCAAAAAATATTGATAAATTTAATGTTATGTATGAATGTATAGAATTAAAGGGGATTTATGATGAATTGAATATTAAAAACAAAGACGAAAATAATAGAATTAATATTAAAAAATGTGAAAAAAGAAAGGAAAAAGAAATCACTATAAGAATTTCAAATAAATTTAATGAATCTGAAAAAAACAATGAGTTTAAAGTTAAAATAATCCCAGAAGAGAATATAGGAATTAAAAAAGAAAATATTTTTCCAAGAACACTAATAGATATTATTCAAAAACAAAATAGTGAAAATAATGGAATTTCTCTTTTAGAAACTCTTTTTTCAACTATCCCTATTGATTGGAAAATGATTTTTCAAAATTTTAGATTTTATGATATTGATCCTAAAAAATGTAAACAATTAGCTAAAATTAATGATAATAAAAAGCTAAAAGAAAATGGTGAAAATTTAGCAGTGGTTATTCAAAATATTATTAAAAATGAAGATAATAAAAGAAAATTTTTAAATTTAATAAGAGATTTAATTCCATTAGTCCAAGATATTAATACTAAAAAACTTATTGACAACAATTCTTTAATTTTTACAGTTAAAGAAGAATATTTAGATGATTTAGATGATTTAGATGATTTTTTGCCTGGATGGATAATATCTGATGGAACCAGAAATATTTTAGCATTAATAATAACACTTTACTTCACAGATTCATCATTAACATTAATTGAAGAACCTGAAAGGAATTTACATCCAAAAATTCTTTCAAGATTAGTTCAAATGATGGAAGAATCTTCAAAGGGAAAACAAGTTATTATAACTACATATAACAGCGAAATTTTAAAACATGTCCCAATGGAAGATATTCTTTTTATTTCAAGAGATAAAAACGGTTTTTCAAATATATCTAAGCCCGTTGAAATTGAAGATGTTAAACTTTTTTTAGAAGAAGAAATAGGTATTGAAGATTTATTTATTGAAGATTTATTAATTTAAAGTGATAAAATGGATAACTTAATAAATAAATAGATAAATAAAACTAAAAAAAAGAAACAATGGATATATATTTATAGCTGATAAATATAGTGATAAAATATCATGTATAACTAAAATTAAAGATAGGTTAATGGAAAAATATGGATATTTTGATGATAAAGATAAAATATTGATTGTTGAAGAAGAAATAGAGAGTTAGTATTATAGTAGACTTAAAAATAAAACAATATCAAAATATTTAAAAGATTTAAACTTCAAATATTCTCAAAAGAAGAATTTAAAAATAGTATACCTCCAGAATATAATAAAATATCCTTTTTGATTGAATTATTGAAGTTTTTTGACTCTATATTAACTATTAAAAACAATATCTCTTATTCTTATTTCATTAATAAATTAAAATCATATCCAAAAAACAATAAATAAAAATAAATAATAAAAAAAATAAAAAAATAAATATGAAATTTGATCATCATATTCATAGTTGCTATTCTGGAGATAGTCATAGTAAAGTTGAAGACATAATAAAATATTCAATGAAAATAGGATTAGATGCAATAGCAATAAGTGATCATGACACAGTTAAAGGGTCTAAAAAAGCAATGGAAATAGCTAAAGGACAAAAAAATATAAATAGCTTAATAATAGTTCCATCAATTGAAATAACAACAAATAAAGGACATATAATTGGATTAGGATTAGAAGAAGAATTAAAAATAAATCAAAGCCCAGAAGAAGTAATTGAAAAGATACATGATGAAAATGCTTTAGCTATTATTCCACATCCATACACATACTATAGACATGGATTATTTGCAACAATAAATATAGAAAATTATATAAAACACTCAAAACCAAATAGAAAACTTAAAATAGACGGGGTTGAAGTGAAAAATGGAAGGTTTTTGTTAGGTTATGGAAATTATAAAACAAAAAAGTTTAGTAAAAATCATAATATTAGTCCTTTAGGAGGTAGTGATTCTCATTTTATTAACGCAATAGGTGATTGTTACAGTGAAATGGAATTTGAAAGTGTTGAAGATATATTTGAAGCTATTAGAAATAATAAAACAATAGCTAAAGGACAAAAAACATCAAATCGGCTTATTGGAAAAGAATTTATAAATAAAAAAATAAAAAGAAAATATAAGCGAAATTAAAAGATAAATTTAAAAAACAAGTAATTTAAAAGTTTAATTAAGTTTAACTTGATTAAAAAAAAGAATTAAAAAATTAATTAAAGTGAAAAAATGAATAGCTATTTAATTGAATTCTTAGAACAATACTTTTTTTCAGGATATACATTGTTTAATACAATAGTATATGGATTAATATTGATAATATTTATATTAATATTAATTAAAGGATTTAAAAAGTTAAAAATAATACCAAGCCAGTTAATATTTGCTGTAATTCCATTTATACTAATTGGATCATTAATTAGAGCTTTAGTTGACAATAGCTATTTACCATACTCTTGGTTTTTAATAACACCAGGAATATATTTCATTGTAGGGTTTTTAACAATAGTATCAATGTTAATAGGACTTTTTATTGAAAAAAAAATAAAAAATTCGGCTAAAATAAGAAATTTAGCTAAAAAAGATAAGTTCTATAAATATCTATATGATTTTGACTTTAGAAAAATAATGGTGATAATAGCTATTATAGTATTAGTTCCAATAATCTGCTTATATCTTAAAGAAATAAATATAACAGTTTTAACACAGTTAATTTCAATATGGCTAATATTAACATTTATATTTTATTTAATTGGGTTTAAAATTAAAATTTACAATAATAAAATGAATTTATCAATAATTTCAGCACATTTACTAGATGCAACAACGACATTTTTAGCTGTAGACTTCTATGGTTACAGTGAACAACATGTTCTTCCTAATTTAATCTATTCCCATATAAATTCAGCTATTTCAATCTACCCTTTAAAGATTATAGTTATTTCATTAGCTATTTATACAATAGATGAATATATAGATGATGAAACAATTAAAGGAATGTTAAAATTAGCTATTTTCATATTAGGATTGGCTCCAGGTTTAAGAAATTTATTAACAATGATTATAGGTTTAAATTAGATAGTTTGAAAAGTATAATACATTAAAACTTAAAAGTTATTATTAATAATAATCTAAACAAGTATTAAATTATAAATAGTATGAATTTTTAAATATAATAATATAAATAATACATAACAAAATTATAGTTATAATTATAAATAATGTTATAATATTAAAAATATAATATATAATTATTAAAAAACTTTAAAAAACTTTAAAAAAATTATAAAGTTAATAATAAAGAATATAATAAAATTAGGATTAATATGTTTATTGAAAGTATTGAGGAATCAAAAAAGAACTTTAAAATATCAGATAAAATAGAAATATTTGATACAACACTTAGAGATGGTGAGCAATCTCCTGGAGTGGCTTTAACTGTGGATGAAAAGATACAAATAGCTCAAAAATTGGATAATATTGGAGTAAACACTATAGAAATAGGTTTTCCAGCAGTGTCCGAAGGTGAACGCCAATCAGCACGAGAAATAGCTAAATTAAATCCAAAAGCAAATCTTTGTGGATTGGCTCGTGTTATTCCAGCAGATATTGATGCTCTTTTAATGAGTGATTTAAACTATGTTCATACATTTATAGGTTCTTCTCCTCTTCACAGAGAATATAAACTAAAAATGTCCAAGGAAAAAGTATTAGAAAAAGCTGTAACTGCAGTTGAATATTGTAAAGATCATGGTTTAACAGTTGAATTTTCAGGAGAAGATGCAACTAGAACAGAAATAGATTATTTAATTGAACTTTATAAGGCAGTTGAAGATGCTGGAGCAGATAAAATAAATGTTCCAGACACCGTTGGTGTTTTATATCCTGCAGCCACTAAAACATTAATAGAAACACTTAAAAGAGAAATAAAAATCCCAATAAGTGTTCATTGCCATAATGATTTTGGTTTAGCAGTTGCAAACTCACTTTCAGCTATTGAAGCAGGAGCGCAGCAAGCCCATGTTACAATAAACGGTATTGGTGAGAGAGGAGGTAATGCATCACTTGAAGAATTTGTTGTATCATTAAAAGTAGCTTATGGAATAGATTTAGATATAGATACAACTCAATTATACAATTTATCAGACTATGTTTCAAAAGTTACAGGGATTAAAATGCCTCCAAATAAACCAATAGTTGGAGAAAATGCATTTGCACATGAATCAGGAATACATGTTGATGGAATTTTAAAAAATGCCGCAACTTATGAACCAATACCTCCAGAATTAGTAGGGCATAGTCGTAAAATAGCTTTAGGAAAACATACAGGAGCAAGTGGACTTCGAAGCAAATTAAAAGATTATAATATTAATTTAGATGAAGATCAGTTCTGTAATGTATATGATGAGATTAAAAAATTAGGAGATAAAGGAAAAACCGTAACAGATGCAGATTTAAAAGCTATTGCAGTAACTGTCCTCGGAAAAGTTAAAGAAGAAAATATAAAGCTATTAGGTTTAACTGTAGTGTCAGGAGATAGTGTTTCAGCCACAGCAACTGTAAAACTTGAAATTGATGGAAAAGCAAAAGAAACCTCAAAAACAGGTGTAGGACCAGTTGATGCAGCACTTAAAGCTATTCAAGATTTAGTAAAAGATACAATAGCTATTAAATTAGAAGAATATAATATTGAAGCTATTACTGGTGGAACTGATGCTTTAGCCGAAGTTTTTGTCATAATCAGTGATGATTTAGGAAATTTATCCACAGGAAGAGCAACAAAAGATGATGTAATTATGGCAAGTGTTGAAGCAATAATAAACTCATTAAATAAAATATTATTTATAAGAGAAAAATAATAATTAATAATATTTAAAGAAGAGTTAAAGTATTAATAGTTAATTAATAATATATTAGATTAATAATATTTAAAATATTAATAAAATTATTAATACTTAAAAAATAGGTATTATAAAAAAATATGTAATTTTAATTAAAATTTAATAAACATGTTAAAAATACATAATATTGAAATTAAAAAAATTAAAGAGGAATAAAATGAATTATTCTCATGGAAAAGTGAAAATATATAAAAGGAAATACTCAAGAACACTAAAAGATGGAAGTAAAAAGAAATATGAAAGTGAACAAATACAAGTTACAGTTCCAAAAGAAGAAAACATTTTTAAAGAAGATGAAGATGTATTTGTTCTTAATAAAGATGGATTAAAAGATTTAGAAAACATCAATGAAAATAAAGAAAAAATAAAGAAATTAGAAGAAAAAATAAAAAAACTAAAAAATGGTGAAGATGAAAAAATAAAAGAAAAAATAAAAGAAGAAAACAATTTATTAAAACAAGAAAATGAAAATTTAAAAAATGAAAAGAATAAGTTAACAATAGAAAAAGAAGAAACTATAAATGAAAATAATAAAAAAAAAATAGCATACAATGAACTTTATGATTTAAATGATGATTTAAAAAATGAAATAGAAAAATATAAAACTCAAATTAAAGAGATTAAACAAAATATGGAAGAAAACAAAAGGGAATTAAATGATTTAAAAATTAAAAATGAAGAAGAAAAAGAAAAAGGAAATTTAATAGAAAAAAAATACGAAAAAGAATATATTGATATTCAAATTAAATACAATGAACTTCAAAATAAATTCAATGAAAATAAGGATAAATTAATAAAAACAGAGGAAAAAATAGAAAAATATAAATCTATTACTGAAAAACTAAGAAATTTCATAATAAAAAATGAAATTTAACATGATAAATTCATAACAATTTACAATATAACTATTTAAATTAACTATATTTTTAATATAACTACATTAAATAGAAATATATTAAATATAACTATTTCTAAAATAATTAAAACATATTTTAATATATATATATATCATTTTTATTAAAATTATAAGAATATAAAATATAATTATAAGTTATAAGTTAAAAATTATAATTAATTTATTTTATAAATAATAAAAACATTTCATGTTTTTAAACTTATAAAAATAAAAAATTTTTATAAAAGTAAAAAAGAAGATAAAAATAAAATAAATAAGAAAAAATGAAAAAAAATAGAAATAAAATAATAAAACACTTAAAATAAGAATTCAAATAACTAAATACAAAAAAATAAACCTTAAAAATGAAAAACAAATATTTTTAATGTTATTAAAATATCTAATTTTTTTAATTATTTAATTATAAGAAATAAGTTATAAGTTATAAATTATAATACTAAAAATAAATAACCAAAATTAAAAATATGAAAAAAAGATAAAAGATATAAAAATATAAAAATTTTAAAAACAGAATAAAAAAAAAAAAAAAAAAAAAAAATTAAAAACTAAAATTAAAAAATAAATAACTAAATTTACTTATTTGATGGAATAGATTAATCTTCATCTATTTTTGGAATAGATTCGTCTTCATCTAAAGGGAGGCGCATAGTATCAGGATCGTGATCTAAATGTTGTAAAAAATCATCAGTAGCTCTTCTAACATCCCTTGAACCAGTAATGTATCTTCCAACAATTATAATATCAGCACCTTTAGATGTAGCATCTTCGACTAAATCTGGAGTAATACCACCAGCAACAGCAGCTAAACCATTACCAATAAGTTTTTTAATTTCTTTAATATTACCCCAATTAGTCATTTCACCTAAATCTTCACCACTTTCTTTTTTAGCTCTTTCTGAATCTATATTCCTATGTAATAACACAATGTCAGGTTTTAAATCTTCAGGTAATTCTGTTAATTTTTCAATTATATTATCCACATTCATCATGTCTAAAATAGAATAAACACCTTGTTTTTGAGCTTCTTGAATAGCTTTCATGATTGATTCTAATGTTCCAAGACCAGAAATAGCTATTGCATCAGCAGTTTGATCAGCAGCCATTTTAACTTCGATTCTTCCAACATCTAAAGTTTTTAAATCAGCTATTATGAATGCATCAGGACGGAGCTCTCTGATTTTAGAGATAATATCCACACCAAACTTCTTAACAAGTGGAGTTCCTGCTTCAAGTAAAACTCTTTCTTTATCAGGAATTTGAGCAATAATTTTCTCCATAGTGTCTGCATTATCTAAATCAAGTGCAACTTGTAAGTAAGGAGGTTCCCATAATCTATTAACTTTAAAGCCCATAATAGGATGAGTTCCACGATCTTTCTCATCTAAAACTTTATCTATTGTTGGATAACCTTCCATTGCTCTTTTAATAGCTAATTTAGTAGCTCCATAGTTATATTGATATATTTTTCTATAATCTTTAGCTTCTGGGTGAATAAAAACACTTACAACTAAAACTAAATCTTCTGCATCTTTAGCATCAATATAACCTGCTTCAACGCTATCCGCCACTGCACGAGCAACAGCTGTTTGAGCAGGACCAAAAATCTTACTTGCATCATCTAAATTTCCAACAGTAACCTTAGGAACAATTAATGTAGCAGGTTTTGCAGGTAAATTAGGTCTAATAACAGAAAGTAAAGGTGTATGTCCAATAGATAATTGAGATAAACCATTGGCAAAAGCAGCTCCAACATGGCTATCTTTTGTTCCAATCATTAAATCAATATGTGCTAATTCATTTCCATCCCCAATAAGGGCTTCTCCAATTTTAAACATAATTTCAACTGTGTCCTATAAAAATTAACAATATTTGAATTAAAATAATATTAATTTAAAATAAAAAAAATAATTATATTTATAAAAATAATATATATTATTATAAAAATTATTTTATTTAAATTTAATTAAAAAAAATATGATAAAAATTAATATAAAATATTATTATTAAATTAAATAAATAAATAAAAAAAATCAAAATATTTTTAATCATTAAATATATATTATAGATTTTAATTAATTAACGAGGAAACTTAATGGTATCATAAATATAATAATGAATTGAAACTCCAAATAAATTATCTCCTATATTAAAATAGAATATAGTAATTATTAATATAATATATATAATAATAATAGTAAAAATTAAAATTATAAATTTATTAAAATTTTCAATATTTCCACCTTCTTTGTTTTATTTATTAAATTTAATAATAATATTTTATATTAATTTTTATCATATTTATAAATATTTTAAAATATAATAAATATATTTTTATAGACTAATATTTATATATTAATTAATATAAAAATTTTATATTCTATCATCATAATTTTAGACAGATGCTTATTATTACATTGATTCAGGAGAAGAAACACCTAAAAGATCTAAAGATTTTTTGATTGTTAAAATAGCTTTTTTTACTAATAATAATCGAATATCTTCAAATTCATCTTCTAAAACTTGTTCATTTTTATAAAATTTATTAAAATTAGTTGCTAAATCAAGAGCATATTGTGCTATGTGGTGAATTCTTCTAGATTTAGCAGATTCTTCAACAATGAGAGGGAATTTAGAAATAACTCTAATAAGATTCTTTTCATTTTCATTAGGATGCCAATTATCATTGAAATCTTCAAAAGAACCAATATCATCCTGTTTATCTGCTTTTGAAAGTAATTTAAAACCACGAGCATAAGCATATTGAATAGAAGCACAACCTTTTTCAAAATTTAAAGCTTCATCCCATTTAAATGTTATATGTTTTTCTGGTGAAATTTTAGAAATATAAAAACGAATAGCTCCAATACCTATGATTTCAGCTATTTTTTCCTGTTCTTCCTGTGTAAGTTCTGGTCTTCTTTCTTTTAATTCATTATTTGCCCTTAAAATAGCTTCTTCAATTAAATCATCCACAGAAATAAAGACTCCTTTTCTTGTAGACATAGATCCTTCTGGTAAATTTATAAATTCATAAAAAATAACTTCTGGAACTGTTTTATTTAATATTTCAAGAGCTATTGATATTTGTTTAGCTGCTAACTTATGATCTGAACCTAAAACATCCAAAACATAATCACCAATTTCTCCTTTATAAATATGATAAGCTAAATCACGGGTAGAATAAAGAGAAGTTCCATCACTACGCCTTAAAACTAAATCTTTCTCAATTCCATAATCATCTAATAAATCTAAAACAAGAACTTCATCTTCTTTAGTATAACCAGAATCAATTAAATCATCAACGACTTCATTAACTTTACCATTTCTAATAAATTGACCTTCCCAAACGAAATCATCATGATAAACATCCATTCTATTTAAAGTTTCCTTAACACCTTTTAAACAATCACTAACAACAGATTCAAATATTTTATTAAGTTCTTCGTTTTCTCCAGCTTCATATTGTTTAATTAAATTATCAACTTCTTTAACATACTCTGGATTTTCATTAATAGATTTATTTGCAAAATAATATAATCTTCCAAGTTTATGATCAATTTTTTGGATAAATTTATTGTTTTCATTATTATTATCACTATTATCAATATTAGATTCACTTTCATTATTTTCATCATCTAATTCAAAGATATTATCTAATTTAAGACCTAATTTAGTAATTCCAAAAACAATAATAGCTATTTGTCTACCCATATCATTAACATAATACTGAGTTTCAATATCATAACCAGCTAAAGACAAAACCCGTCTAAGAGAATCACCAAAAAGAGAATTTCTAATATGTCCAATATGTAATGGACCATTAGGATTAGCAGAAGTATGTTCAAGAACAATTTTCTTATCTTTAGAATCTATTTTTCCATAATTTTCATCTACTTTTAATAAAAGTTTTTTAGAAAAAATATTATAATCTATAAAAAAATTAATATAAGGACCAACAGATTCAACTTTAGTAAATGATTCTGTAATAGATAAAACTTCAATCAATTGTTTAGCTATTTCAACAGGAGGTTTTTTAAGAATTTTTGCAAGTGAAAAGGATATAGTCGATGATAAATCTCCTAAATCAGGATTTGGAGGATAATCAAGAACAATTTCATCATCATAATCAATATTTAATTTATTTAAACCATTTTTAATAATAGAAATAGCTTCTTCTTTTAATTTAAAATACATAAAACACCAAAAAATAAATTATGAAAATAAATATAATTATTTATAAAAAAAGTAAATGTAAATTTAATATTAATAATAAAAAATAAAGAATAATAAAGAATAATAAGAAATAAAGAATAATAAAAAATAATAAGAAATAAAGAATAATAAAAAATAATAAAAAATAAATTTATAATCCACGAATCCAAATTGTTATATATCCTATTTTAGGGAGTACAAGTAATATATCTCCAACACTAATTATTCTTTCTTTAATTTGAGAGTAATGAACAGGATAAGGATCAGCCACTGGATTATTATCACCTTTAATTATAAAATATTCATCTCCATCAACTATAGTTTTGTTAATAACTCTATGGATAACTGGTTTATTATACCATGTTGCATCATAAACAACGATATCACCAACATGAACATCTTTAGGATCAAATTCATGAATACCCATAAAATCTGTTTTTTCAACAACCACAATGTCTCCTCTGTAAAGTATTGGTTCCATACTACCAGAAACAACTACATTCATGTGTGTAGCAAGAATTAAACAGATTAAAATTAATGCAATATATCCTACAATTTCTTTTTTTGACATGATACACCTTAATATAATTAATATTAATAAAATTAATAAAATTTATATTTTTTATCATATATAAAAATAATGTAAATTTATGATTTAAATAAATTTGTAAATTCAAAAAAAGTTAATAAAATAATTATTATTATTAATAATAATAATAAAAATAATAATAATAATAATAATAATAATAATAATAATAAAAATAATAAAAATAATAATAAAAATAATAATAAAAATAGTTAAATTAACAAAAATAATATTATATAAATTATTTAAAAATAGCTCCTTCGTCAGCTGATGAAACTAATCTTTGATAAAACTTTAACCAACCATTAACTTCTTTTTTAGGAATATTAAAATTTTTAAATCTTTCATTTATTGTTTTATCATCTAAATCAACATTTAAAATTCTATTTTTAATATCAATAGTAATAATATCTCCATCTTCAACAATAGCTATTGGTCCTTTATCTGCTGCTTCTGGGGAAACATGACCAATACATGGTCCTCTTGTTCCACCAGAAAACCTACCATCAGTTAATAATGCTACTTTTTTAAGATTTCTGCCCATAATAGCTGAAGTAGGATTTAGCATTTCCCTCATTCCAGGACCACCCTTTGGACCTTCATATTTAATTACTAAAACATCTCCTTCAGAGATTTTTCCATTAAAAATATTATTAACAACTTCTTCTTCACTATTATAAACTTTAGCAGGACCTTTATGATATAACATTTCTTTTTCAACAGCTGCTTGTTTAATAACACAACCATTAGGAGCTAAATTTCCCTTTAAAATAGCTATTCCACCTTCCGTGTGGACTGGTTTTTCCATTGATCTTATAACCAATCTATCAATATCATTTTCATTAATTGAATCATTAATATTTTCTTTAATTGTTTTTCCTGTAACAGTTAATAAATTTGTATTAATTTTAGATTCAATAGTTTTTAAAACAGCAGGTATTCCACCAGCATTATGAAGATCTTCAATTGTATCTTCTCCTGCAGGAGAAATAGAACATATATGTGGAATTTCTTTACTTATTTTATCAAATAAATCAAGATTAACTTTAAGATTTATGTCGTTTTTAAGGTTTACTTCATTAGCTATTGCTGGAATATGTAATGTTGTGTTAGTAGAGCCACCTAAAGCCATATCCATAGCTAAAGCATTATTAAAAGCATCTTTAGTTAAAATATCACTTGGTAATATATTTTTTTCAAATAATTCAACTATTTGTTTTCCAGAATTGTAAGCTATTTCTAATTTCTCTTCACTTACAGCAAGGGATGTTCCACAAAAAGGTAAACTTAATCCTAAGGTTTCAGTTAAACATGCCATAGTGTTTGCAGTGAAAAGACCAGCACATGATCCTTCACCAGGACAAGCACTATTTTCAAGTTCATTTAATTCATTCTCATCAATTAATCCAGCAGATAAAGCACCTACTCCTTCATAAACACTAATTAAATCAACATGTTTGCCATTATGATAACCTGGAACCATAGCTCCACCAGTTACAACAATTGTAGGAATATCTAACCTTGCTGCTGCCATTAACATTCCTGGAGTTACTTTATCACAACTTGTAATTAAAACAAGAGCATCAAAACTATGACCCTTTACAACACTTTCTACAGAAGCAGCAACGAGTTCTCTTGAAGGAAGAGAATATTTCATTCCTTCATGATTCATAGCTATTCCATCACAAATAGCTATTGTATTAAATTCAAATGGACGACCTCCATTATCATTAATTCCTTTCTTAACAGCTTCAGATATTTTTTTTAAATGAATATGACCTGGAACAACATCAGTAAAACTATTAGCTATTCCAATAAATGGTTTTTTGAAATCATCATCATTTAATCCACAAGCACGAAATAAAGATCTATGAGGTGCTCTTTCATTCCCTTTTTTTACATTATCACTTAACATAATTTAACACACATTAAATAAACTATTAAAAAATAATTATATTAAAAATATCATTAGAAAAAAGTATATAATTACTACAATTTTAAATTATATAATTTTAAGTTTAGATTATTATATTTATATTTATATTAAATTTTAATTATTATAATTCTTTAATTAAATTTAATTTTTATTAAATTTTATTTATTATATTTATGAATTTATTTATTATATTAATTTATTTATTATAGTTAACTTTATTTAATTATATTTTTATTTATTTATATGAAATTTTTTTATAATTTATTTGTAAAAGCTATTTGTAAAAGTTCATTTATAAAAAAGTTATTTGTAAAAAAAAATTTGTAAAAAAAATATTAAAAATGTTATAATATATAAATTAGAGTTAGGGGTGTGTTTCAACTGTAAAATAAAAAAATGGTCAAAAAGATTTTTCAAGACGTGTATTTCAAGTGTAAAAATAAAAAAATATAGATATGATAAATAAATATAATGAATAAAAACAATAAAAAAACAATAAAAGAATAATAAAAATCATAAAAATAATATTAAAAATATTAATAATATTAAAAAAATCATAAAAAAATTAATATATATAATAATAATTTAAAAAAAATAAGTTCATAATATAATTCAATATACCAAATAAAAATAAAATTTACGTTAAATAAATAAATATAAGCTAAAAATATTAAAAATTAAAAAATAAATTTTATTTATTAATTAATATATAAAATAAAAGTAGTAATGAAGAGAAATACACTTGAAATATACCCCTCAAAATCGCGTACATATAGGGAATTTAGCATTACATTTGAAATGTACCCCTCTGTCTGTTTTTATTTAATAAAATTTAAATTTTACATTTGAAATGTACCTGTTGAAAAATAGTCTTTTTAATAAAAAAAGAATATTTATTTATTTAATTATAAAAAAAAAAATTAAAATTAAAATAATAGATAAATAATAACATAATTTCAATATAAATAAAAAAATAAGCAATATAAATAAATTAAAAGTAATATAAAAAATTATTAATACAAATAACAAATTAAAGTAATAAATACATTTATAAATAAATAAAAATAAAAAATACACTTGAAGCAAACGATTCAAAAAATATTCAAAATTAAGAAATATGTAATATATATATAAATTTTAATTATTATTTTTTTAAGTATTTAATTTTAAGTATTCAATTTTAATTATTTAATTTAAAAGTTGATTACTAATTTATTAATTTAATTTATTAGTTTAGTTTATAATCAATTTTTAATTTAATTATTTAATTGAATATTAATTATTTAATTCAATTTAACTATTTATTTTAACTTAAAATATGTACTTAACTTATTTAATTAATTTATTATTTAAAAGAATGTGATATAATGTCAAATATGTTTGATGAAATGATGGGTAATGATAAAATTGCCATATTTAAAGATAAAAAATTTTTAGATCATAAATATATTCCAAGAAAACTACCTCATAGACTAGAACAAGTAAAATTAATAGCTAAATATTGGATTGAAGCATTACGTAATACATCACCTACAAATATAACTATTTATGGAAAAACTGGAACAGGAAAAACAGCAACAGCTAAATATGCTATGAAAGAACTTAAAGAGTCATCAAATGCAAAAGATGTTTTTATAAGAACAGAATATATTCGATGCACAGATTATACAACTGAATATCAAGTAATTGTTGAATTATGTCAAAGATTAGGTAAAAATGTTCCAGATTTAGGTTGGACAAAGAGTCAAGTAATGAGAGCATTTAAAGATATATTTAGACGAAATGCTTTTGGAAAAAACATGATTTTAATTGTGATATTAGATGAAATAGATATTTTACTTGAAAAAGATGGAGATGGAATATTATATAATTTAACACGAACTGATAATGTTTCAATAGTATCTATTAGTAATTATATTGATTTTAAAAAATATATTGGACCACGTGTAAGTAGTAGTCTTTGTGATCGTGAAATAGCTTTTCATCCATATAATGCACAGCAATTAATAGATATTTTAGAAGAAAGAGCTGAAATGTCCTTTAATGAAAATACTTATGATAATGAAGTAATCTCATTATGTGCTGCTTTTGCTGCAAGAGATGAAGGAGATGCAAGATATGCTTTAAATTTGTTAAAAACAGCAGGAGAAATAGCTTTTGAAAATGAAAATGAAAAAATAACTCCAAATAATGTTCATGAAGCTAAAGATAGAATAGAACATAATACAATCACAGATATAATTGTAAATTTACCAATTCAACAACAAAGAATACTTGAAGCATTATTAGATTTAACTAAAAAAAATGAAGAAATAACTTCTGGTAAATTGTATGATACCTATTTAGAAATTTGTAAAGGAGATTCAGGGGTTTCTTATAGAAGAATATTTGATCTTATTAATCAATTAGAATTACTTGGAATTCTTTCAACAAATACAATTTCTAAAGGTCGTGGAAAAGGTAGAACTAATATAATTTCACTTCAATGTGATTGTAATATTATCGAAGATACATTAATTCTATTATAATTAATATTTTTAAATTATACTCAATATTTTTTGAATTATATATATTCTTTTTAAATTATAATTAATATTTTTAAATTATAAATATTTTTTTTAATATTTTTTATTTTTTATATATAACTTTTTTTTAAAAAAGGAGATTTAAAAATTTATAATAAAATAGCATTTTTAGGACCTCAAGGAACTTTTACACATGAAGTAGCATCTAATATTGGTGAAAATTTAGTATATCAATGCTCAATAAATGCAGTAATAAAATTTGTTGAAGATAATAATGCTGAAATAGCTGTAGTTCCTATAGAAAATTCAATTGAAGGTCAAGTAGGATTAACTCTTGATTTATTGGTAAATACTGATTTAAAAATTGAAAAAGAATTTATTATACCAATTTCACAGAATTTATTAGCAAATAATGATATTTCAATAGATAATATAAAAACTGTATACTCTCATTCTCAAGCTATTTCTCAGTGTCAAAATTATATAGAAAACCATAATTTTAAAACACATTTTACATTAAGCACAGCAGCAGCAGCAAAAGAAGCAAGTAATACTAAAGATAAAACAATAGCAGCTATTGGAAGTAAAAAAGCAGCAGAATTATATAATTTAAATATTTTAGATGAAAATATTCAAGATGTAAAAAATAATCAAACGAGATTTATTGCATTAAGTAAAAAAAGAACAGAAATTACAGGAAATGATAAAACATCTATTTTATTCACATTATATGATAATAATCCAGGTAGTTTGTATGAAACTTTAGGTATTTTTGCTTCTAATAATATTAATTTATCAAAAATAGAATCCAGACCATCTAAGGAAGGTTTAGGTAATTATATTTTTTTTGTTGATTTTGAAGGACATTATAAAGATGAAAAAATATTGAGAATATTAAAAGAAATTAAAGAAAAAGTATATTTTTTAAAGGTTTTAGGTTCATATCCTATTGCAAAAATAGGAAAATATTAATAAGAGAACATATAAATTTTATTATTATTATATTTTATATTAAATATTATAATTTCATATTATAATTTCATATTATGGAACATTATATTAAATTATTTATATTATAATTTATTTATTAAATTTCTATTAATTTTATTAAATTTTTTTAAATTAAAATATTTATATTATATTCATATTTTATTTTTATTATATTCTTTATTAATTCTTATTATATGTTATTAGTATTTTTATTATATCTTTATTATATTTTTATTATATTTTTTTCATATTTTTTTATGTTCTAATTTTAAATTATTATTAAAATTATTTTTATCAATGGTTGTTAAAATTATGGATAAACAAAAACTATTAAAAATAGCTAATGAATTAGAAAAAGATTATAAAAAGGGTTTAGTTTCCCAAAAAAAATATATTGCTCTTAAATCTAAAATAAAACAAGAATTAAATAATATAGAAACAACTCAAACAGCTCAAAAGATAAGAAAAGATGGAAATGCGATATATAAAAAAAACAATTTAACATATAGTCATAATCAATCTAAAAATCCTTATTCACATAATAATTCTAATAATAATATAATTAATAATCCTAATAATAATTTAAAAAACAATGAATCAAAATATAAAATTTATGATAAAAATAACAATAATAAAAATAATTATAATAAAATTAAAGAAAATAAAAAAAATATAAATAATAAATATAATAACAATATCAATAACAATAATTTAAATGATCCAAAATATTTAAAAAAACAAGAGGAATATAATAAACAAAAAAAGGATTTAGCAGAAAAATATATTGTAGGAAATAAGAAAAATAATAAATATGATCAATATTCTAAAAAAGAAAAAAAAGATAATAAAAAGTTTTTATCAAATAAATATGCATTTATAGCTATTTGTTTTTTATTTATTGCATTTATAGGTGGAATTGGATTTGGGCTTTTCAATTTTGATTTTCAATCATTAACTCCTGCAGGAGCTATTTCTGTTAATGAAACAGCTTTTCCTATTGTTAAAGAAAATATAACTAAAATATCTAAAAATAATACCAAATCTACTAACTCAAATACTCTTGATAGTTCTTCTGAATCAAATACAGATTCTAATTCTAATTCAGATTCTGGAACTAATGATAATTCTGGTTCTGGATCTAATACGAATAATGGTGGATCGAATGGTGGATCTAATAGTGGTGGATCCTCTAATTCTCCTTCTAGATCTAACTCTAATTAATTAATGATTAATTTTTTAATAAATGAATTAATAATAAATTTAATGTTAAAAAATTGTTATAACTGTTTAAATAATTAATTTATTATTTTATTAATGTTATTTTGTTAATGTTATTTATTAAGATTACTTTATAATTTATTATTTTATAATTTATTACTTTATAACTTATTGTTTTATGACTTATTGTTTTATGACTTATTGTTTTATAAATTATTATATATTGGTGATAATTTGAAAAAAAATATTATAATTACTATAATAATTATTATTTTGGTTATAATGGTTTCTGGATGTATTAACCTTGAAGAAGTCGAAGGTGAACCAAAAGATATTTCTAAAAATGGAATTAAAATGAAAATTCCTTCAGAGTGGATTGAAGTAAGGTCTGATGCAAATGATTCTTTATTAGCTGTTGCTAATCCTAATTATGGTGATTCTTTATCCCATATAAATCAGGTAAGTGTGGTTGTTCAAAAAGAAAAACTTTCTTCTTCATTAAATTCTATGTTTAGATCTAATTATGATACAATATTTTCAGATTCATCTTATAATGAAATTTCAGAAGGAAATACTTCTATTGGTAGTTTAAATGGTCTTGAATGTATATATACATTTGATGATGGATTGCAAATTAAACAACAAAGAGCATTTTGGGTAGAAAAAGCTAATAATGTTTATGTTATTTTATGCACTGCTCCTGTCAATGAATTTGATAATCAACAAAAGTATTTTGATTTTATTTTACAAAATACTAAATTATTATAATTTTTTTATTTTATTATTTTTTATTTTATTATTTTTTATTTTATTATTTTTTATTTTATTATTTTTTATTTTATTATTTTTTATTTTATTATTTTTTATTTTATTATTTTTTATTTTAT
>JAISIT010000101.1 GCA_031261915.1 Candidatus Methanoflexus mossambicus | reverse complement strand
AAAATAAAGAACTTTTAAGAAAAAATCAAAAAAATATTCCTAGAGCCCCAAAAAATGACATAAAAATACCAAAAAAAGTAATACTCAACTCAAAGAGCCAAGAACTTTACAGTACCAATAAATAATGTAAATTGTGTAACATTGATAGAATTAAAGATGGGAAAAATCATTATTAAAAATATTAATTTAATCAATTATGATTAAAAATAAAATAAATAATAATTAATTTTATAAAAGATAAAAAATATATTTAAATATATTATAATAACATTAGGAATATATTAATATATAAGTAAATAAAAAGATATTAAGCAAATAAAAAGATATTAAGTAAAATTGAGGAAAAATAAATGATTAATGCTACTTTACTTCAAGGATTATTAATTATAGAGATAATTGGGATAATAATAGCTATAATTGCTTTAATATTGACATATAAAAAAGAAAATAAAAAAAATAAAGAGTCACAAATATATTGGGATGATATAAAAACAACAGAAATAGAAGAAAAAAGATATATGTTTGAAGAAAATGAAAACGAAACATGGAAAAGATTATCTAAACAAAATAAAGTTAAAAACACTCAAAGTGAAATTATTCCATTAATCAAAGATGAAAATAGCTTTAAAAAACAGGAAAGAAAAACTTCAAATCAAAACTTTCAAGAGAATACTGGTGTTTCAGATATATTAGAAACAGATAAGGAAGATAAAATAGAACAAAAAGTAGGAGATAAAATAGTTTCAATTAGCTTAAAAGACCCAGAAGAAAAAGAATTAACTGAAACTAATAACAATAAAATAAATGAAAATAAAATAAATGAAAATATTGATGAAAATAATACTACCAATACTAAATTAGACAAAAAAATAGACAACAAAAGAGATAATCCTTTAAAAAACAACTTAAATAATGATAATGGTAATATTAATGGTAATGATACTAATTTAAATATCCACAATAATGAAAACTATGATTTTGTTTCTAAACATTGGGAAGAAGAAAGAACTGTAAAAGAAATAGATGAAGATAATTTATATACTCCTTTCCATGAACCAATACAAAGCAAACACCAAGATATTATTTCAAATAATTTCAATGACAAAAAAGTTTATGCTAAAAAAGTTGATGACGGAAATTATAGTGTTACTATTGAAAATAATTCAAATAAATTAGATAATATTGACAGAAATATCATCAATAATGATGTGAATACTGATAAAGATAACACAAATATTAATAGCTATTCCAATACTAAATCGAATATTAAAACCAATAATAATATTAATGATAAAAAATTTAATTCAAATAATACACACACTATTAATTTAGATGATTTTAACAATAATAAAAGTATTAAAACTAAAAATATTGGATTTAATGAAAATAAAAATGAAAATAAAAATGAACATAGAAATGCTCGAAAAAATCAACAAAAAAGAGAAAAAGTAGCTATTGGAGATAAAAAAGAGATAACTGTTGGAACATATATAATATTTACTTTTAAAGGAGATAGCTATATGAGCAGAGTTTATGAGATAAATAACAACGATTTAAAAGTTAAATATAAAGGTTCATTTAAATGGATTGATGTTAAAAATTTGAAAAAAATTATGTAAAACATTAACAAATGAAATGATGAAATAATAAAGAAATAAAAAAAAAAAGGAATTAAAGAAATACAAAAAAGAGAGTAAAAATAATAAAAAAAGAGAATAAAAACAATAAAAAGAAATAAAAATTAAAAAATAAACACACAAATCAGTTATTTATGTGCAAAATAGAATATAAATGTTTCATTTTTAATTTCATCAAGTTTTGCAAAACCAACACGTTCAAATTGGACAATATCTCCTATTTTTAATGAGTTTATACTGGTTTCGGAAAGTCCATTAATTACAGAATTATCTGGCATGATGATTTGAGTTTTAATTGGATTAATAGCTGGAACCCATTGGATTATCTTCATCTTTTTTTCACGAGCTATTTCAAAGGAATCACTATCATAATCCACAACAATATTATTATTATTATTATTATTATTATTACTATTACTATTACTATTATTATTACTATTATTAGCAATATTAGTTATATTAATATTAACTCCGTCCATCAAACGAGATAAACCATTTTGAATATCTGCTTTTGCCAAATAAACTTCATCACTTAAAATTAATTGACGATTTCCTCTATCTAAATAATCAGGGTGTAATGGTCGCTCTATTGTTAAATTTTCATCATCAAATGGTAAATTATTTATTTTAATCAATTCTGGATTTTCACAGAAGAAGTATCTGTTAGCTATTTTTTCTAAATAATTTCTATTTAATCCATAAATCTTTTTCCAGCTAATAGCCGAATCAGACATTTTAACTCCTATTTCTATCATTAAATCATATATTGTTTTTGCTAAAATGCCTCTTCTTCCAATAGCTCGTAATGTGCCAAGGCGAGGATCATCCCAACCAGTTATTTCTCCGTCTTCTATTGATTTTAATGCTTTGGATGTTGAAAGTGGAATATCTTCCATTTTTAAACGACCATAATGAATAAATTCTGGAATATTCCAATTTAAATGATTGTAAAGATATTTTTGCTTTTCACTATTTGCTAAATGGTCTTTTCCCCTTAAAACATGTGTCATTCCCATTAAATGATCATCAATAGCTACTGAAAAGTTCATCATAGGATAAATTCTATATTTTTTACCTATTCTTGGATGTTCATCCTCAACAATTCTCATAGCAACCCAATCCCTAATAGCTGGATTTTTATGAGTTATATCTGTTTTTATTCTTAAAACAGCTTCTCCTTCGCTGTAACTTGGAAATTCATTCCATCTTTTAAGATTTTCTTCTATATCTAAATTTCTACATGGACAAGCTTTCTTTTCATCCTTTAATTTTTTAAATTCCTCTCCAGAACAGTTACACATATATGCAGCACCAATAGCTATTAATTCTTTCGCATATTCATAGTAAATTTCAAATCTATCACTTTGATAGTAAACTTCATCAAACTTTACACCTAACCACTCTAAATCTTCTTGAATCATATCATAAGCAGGAGGATAAACACGTTTAGGGTCTGTATCTTCAATTCTAAGAATTAATTTACCATTGTATCGTTTAACATACTCTCCATTAGGAACAGCTGCCCTTGCATGACCAATATGTAATGGACCACTTGGATTTGGAGCAAATCGCATGATGATATTGTTTGTATTTCCTTTTAAATCATCCAACCCTTTAGATTTCTTTTGTTTTCGTTTAGAATTCTTAGAATCATTAATATCTTCAGAATCTATTCCTAATTTAGAAAGTTGATCCTTCTGTTCATCTATTGATAAACCATTAACTTTTTCAATAACTCCAGAAGATAATTGATTAATTTCTTTAGCTTGACTTCTAAGGTCAGCTTCATTTGCCATTATTGAACCAATTACTGCTTTAGGATTGGCTTTTCCTTTATGTTGACTTGCATTTAAAAGTCCATATCTAAAAATTACTTGTTCTAAATCATTCATGAAAATCCCATAAAAAAAAGAAGAGAATATATTGAAATATTAAATAATATTAAATAATATCAATACCAATACCAATACCAATACCAATACCAATACCAATACCAATACCAATACCAATACCAATACTAGTAATAAAAATAATATAAACAAATTAAAAATAAATTATAAATTAAAACATGAAAAAATTATAAGTTAAAGCATAAATAAATTATAAATCCCGAATTAAAACAAAATCAGCTATTAATTTAAGGATATTCTTAGCATCAGAATCATCAAAAACATCTAATAAATTTTTAGCATCTTCAACATATCTTTTAGCTATTTTATTTGCATAATCAATTGATTCATACTTATTGAAAAGATCCATAGCTATTTTAATGTCTTCATCAGAATTATTTTCATCTTTTAAAATTTTAAGTAAAACTTCTTTATCCTCATTATTTGCTTTTTCAAGAGCATTAACAACAATTAAAGTCATTTTACCCTCAGCAATATCACTACCAATAGGTTTTCCTAAAGAATCCTCATCACTTGTTAAATCTAAGTAATCATCATGAATTTGGAAAGCCAAACCTATAAGACGTCCGTAGTCATATAAAATTTCAATTTCATTGTCATTTGCTCCACCAGCAATAGCTCCAATCTTTGTTGCAGCAGCTATTAATGCAGCAGTTTTCATGAAAATCATGTCCAAATAATCGTCTTCATTAACATCAAAGTTGCCTTCAAATCCCATATCTAATGCTTGACCTTCACAAATCTTAATACATGCTTCAGCTATTGTATCCAAAGAATTAACAATTTTATCACAACCAAGAGAATCTTTAGATGAAACAACTAATTCAAATGCCTTTGAAAATAAAATGTCTCCAGATAAAATAGCTAATGGTTCTCCCCAGACTTTATGAACTGCAGCTTGACCTCTTCGCACATCATCATCATCCATTATATCATCATGAATAAGTGAAAAAGTATGAATAAGCTCAATAGCTGCTCCTACTTTAAGACCATCTTTTTCTTGACCTCCAACTACTTGGGCAGTAAGTAATGCTAAAGAAGGTCTCAACATTTTACCTCCAGCATTGGTTAAATGAATAGAAGCATTATTTAAATCCTTTGGAATAATATTTGAAAGTGAATCATCTATTTCTTTTTTAATTATAGATGAGTACTTTACCAATATTTCTTTTACATCGTCCATAAAATCAACCTATTAATTTTTTAAGATGTTAATATTATTAAAATCATGATTCTGATAATTATACTTAGTATTATTAATTTTTTTATTAGTATAATTATTATTAATCTATTTATTAGTATAATTATTATTAATCTATTTAATATTATTGAAATTATAATTATTTAAAAAAATAAAAAGATTAGAAACATTATTATCAATATTAAAATTACTATCAATATTAAAATTACTATCAATATTAAAATTACTATCAATATTAAAATTACTATCAATATTAAAATTACTATCAATATTAAAAATAAAATTAATAAAAATAAAATTAATAAAAATAAAATTAATAAAAATAAAATTAATAAAAATAAAATTAATAAAAATAAAATTAATAAAAATAAAAATATTAAAAATAATATTTGTAAAATATATTATATAATTTTATTGTATATTTAATTGAATATTATTCGTGTATACATTATTATTGTAGAAATTATTGTATATCTTATCGAATCTACAAAATTACTGTAAATTATCTACATTATCAATGTCTTCACCAATAACAAAAGACTGACCATTTCTTAAGATATGGACATTATTTCCAATCCTATATCCTTCTTCTTCTGCTAATTCACCGTAAGCAACTAACATTTCTAAATCTCCGTGAGCAGGGACAATATGTTTTGGTTTTAACATTCTTAAGAAATCTCTATGGTCTTCACGCCCTGCATGACCAGAAACGTGGGCATTGGAATACAATCTTGCTCCTTTTGAAATTAATTTTTGTTCCATAATATGTCTATTTGCTTTGTTAGTCGGGTTTGGAATGATTGGAGCAGAAATAATCACATTATCCCCTTTAGCAACATTAAATGGAGTTCTATTGCTAGCTATTCTTGGAAGAAGTGCATCTGGTTCTCCTTGATGACCTGTTGTTACAAGTAAATATTCTTCACGATTATCTTCTGCCAACATAAGTGCCTTATTAACCATTTTAGAATTACCAATAACTTGTGCATTTTTAGGAAGATTTAAAATACCTAAAGACTGTGCTAAACCACAAAAACGTTCCATAGACCGCCCTAAAAACATGATTTCCCTATGACTTTCCTTTGCAATATCTGCTATTGTTTGAAGCCGTTCAATATGAGATGAGAATGTAGTAATAATCATACCTGCTTTTTCAGCGAGGGGTGCTTTCATTAAATCTTCTAAAATAGTTTTAGCTACTTTTTCAGAGTAGGTTTTAACTTCATCATACTGATTAGCATTTGTAGTTTCAACAATAAGTGCAAGAATTCCTTTATCTCCTAATTCCCTTAATCTATCATAATCAGGTGGTGGAGATATTTTTTGATGATCATCAAATTTAAAATCTAAAGCATATACAATAACTCCATCAGGAGTGTGTAAAACTGGAAAAACAGCTTGTGGAATACTGTGAGTAGATTGAACAAACTCTAAAACAATATTTTCAGAAATTTTAACTTTTCCACCAGGATTTAAAGTTCTTAATGGATTATCCACATCAAATTTCCTTTCACCCTTAATCGTTTTCTCAATTAAAGAAGAGGTGTAAGGTGTAGCTATTATAGGTGCATCATATCGGTGAGCAAGCTTTGCAACAGCACCAATGTGATCCAAATGTCCATGAGAGAAAACAATAGCTTTAACTTTTCCATCAACTTTCTGCATTAATGTATCATTAGGAATAACTCCTCTTTCAATCAAATCTAAGCTATGCATCCTATCAATATCTGTATCTTCATGAATACTGATTCTATCAAGATGTATACCCATATCTAATATTATAATCTCATTATTGACCATTATAGCAGTCATATTCTTTCCAACTTCTTCATATCCTCCAATTGCAATTACCTCAACTGTCAAATTATTACCTCCTTAAATATATATTTGTGTTAAATCCTCTTTCATTTAACCATTCTTTAGTTTCACCTTTAATAACTAAATCAGCATTTTTAAGCTCATCTAAATTAGATGCACCAACTAAAAACATGGCAATTTCCAAAGATTTATTAAATTTATTAATGTAATCAATTACCTCTTCATGCCCTCTGAAAGCATTTTTCATCATAGGTAAAGCTATTCCAACGGCATCCGCACCTAATGCAATAGCTTTTGCAGCATCAAGCCCTGATCTGATTCCTCCAGATGAAATTACTGGAATATTAACAGATTGAACAACTTCAACAGTGCTAACTGCTGTAGGAATGCCCCAATCCCAGAATAATTCACCAAGATAGCGATCTTTCAAGCGATATGTCTCAACTGCAGCCCAACTGGTTCCACCAGCTCCAGCAACATCTATAAAATCTATTTTTTGCTCTTCTAATAACTTAGCATCACTAGAAGATATTCCTGTTCCAGTTTCTTTAATCATAACTGGCACATCCACACTATCAACAATTTCACCAATAGATTTAATGTATCCTTTAGCATTTACATCGCCTTCAGGTTGAATAGATTCTTGTAAAGGATTTAAATGAATAGCTAAAATATCAGCATCAAGTATTTCAACAGCTTTATTCGCATATTCAATCTGTGGAGCTCCAATATTTCCAACTAAAATTGTTGAAGGCGCATTTTCCCTTGCAACAGTGTAAGTATCTCTTAAATCTGGATGTTCCACAGCAGCCCTTTGACTTCCAAGACCAAGACCAATATGTGCAGATTCAGCAGCAATAGCTAATTCTTTATTGATTTTATATGCAAAAGGATGTCCCCCAGTTATTGCAGTTATAAACAAAGGAGAATCCAACTTTTTTCCAAAAACATTCGTAGACAAATCAATTTCATTTTGATCTATTTCAGGTAATGCTTTATGAATAAGCTCAATATCATTAAATCCAGTCTTTTTATTTTTATACTGAACATCATAATGTTTACAAACCTTTAAATGTTCAAGTTTCCTATCTGAAATCATATTTTCTTCTTAGTATTGTGTTAAACTATTTATTAACTTTAAATTAAAACATATATCATTATAATATTAAAAATAATAATATTAAAAATAATAATATTAAAAATAATAATATTAAAAATAATAATATTAAAAATAATAATATTAAAAATAATAATATTAAAAATAATAATATTAAAAA
>JAISIT010000096.1 GCA_031261915.1 Candidatus Methanoflexus mossambicus | reverse complement strand
GTGATTATCATGATTGAAGTTCCATTACCCGAAAAATTAATAAAAGAATTTGAAACAAAAAACTTAAGTTTTCAAGGTTTTAATGAAAATACTTTAAAATTAGAGTTTAAAGAATGTGGTTTATTAAGTAGAATAAATCAGTCACAAAAAGACCATGCGAAAGGCAAAGGGATAATAGTTGATGAAGATGAATTCGACAAAATGTTTGGCTTATAAAATTGAATTTCAAGGTCAACCATATAAATTTTTAAAGAAATTAAAAGATAATGATCTTAAACTGCGAATTAAAAAGGAATATATGGTATTCCAAAAGATCCCTATAAAAAAACAAAGAAATTGCAAGGTCTACCTCAAACCATTAGAAGAATAAGAATTGGAAAGTATAGAATTATATTTGAAATAGATGAATTAAATTGTATTATTATAATTCATGAAATTGGTTTAAGAGCTAATGTTTACAGTTAATTTATTCCATTATACTATTTTATAATTTTTTCCATTAAATTTCTACTTTTGAAACATCTATTTCTCCAGACATTAACTTTGGAAGTAAACTATCTCTTATTTTAGTTAATTTTTGATTTTCATCATTAAATAGCTCAATTTGTTCATATATTCTTTTTACAAAATTTTCAAATTGAATTAAAACTTCTTTTGAGGAATAATAACTTCTGTATTTTTTAATGCTGTTTGAGTAATTAATGGTTGAGTAGATCCAATATTTAACATTTCATAATTAATCATTTTCAATACTGAAAAATATATTCATAAAAATTAAACGAAATTACTAAAGTATTATCTGAAGGAAACGATTCAAAATTAACTTTGAATAAGATTCATATCTAAAAATCAAGGAATTACTAAATAATTATTGCAAATATATTATTGTAAATATAATTACATGTTATTATAATATGATTGAGTTTATATTAACCAAAACTTTAAATGGGAAACAATTAATTGAAGAAATGGAAAACGAATATTGAAATATAAAATTTGATTCATTTATCTATTCATAAATTAAATAATTTTAATATCAAATGCTATATGCCACATTCCAGGGCTTGTTGATTTTACTTTTCTGTAATTTATTATTTTAATTGTTTTATTGGATTTTTTAGCTATTTTATTGATATTTTCAATTCCTTTTTTGAAATTTTCATTAAATTCATAATAATTAATGATTCCATCATTTTTTATTAAATCAAATGCAAGAGGAAGAAAATCTATTGCACTTCCAGGTAAATTCATTATTATTCTATCAAATTTCATTTCTTTTTCTTTAAATTCAATAGCTATCTCATTTATATCTCCTAATATAGGATAAATTTCTCCTTTTAATTTATTTAACTTAATATTTTCTTTCATATGTTCAATAGCTATTTCATTTATATCTGTTGCATAAATTTTAACATCTTTGTTTTTAGCTATTAAAATAGAAAATGGACCAATTCCTGCAAACATATCTAATATTACTTCTCCATTTCTTACTTGTTTTCCAATTCGCAATCTTTCGTTTCCAAGCCGGGGTGAAAAATAAACATTTTTAACATCTAATGATAATTCCATGCCATGTTCTTTGTAAATTGTTTTGCTATTGTTTTCTCCAGCTAAAAATTCCAAATCCCTGGTTCTTATTTGTCTTTTTATTCCACTTCGTTTAACAAATGCAGTTTTTCTTTTTGTAAATTCTAAACTGGCTTTAGCTATTTCTTTTTCATATTTTTTAAGTTCTTCTGGAATTTCAAGAATAACAATATCTCCAATAATATCGAAGGATTTTTTCAAGTTATTAAGGTCATTACTATTTATTTTTTCGCCTAAATTACTTTTTAAAGTATTTTTGATATTTGTAGGTGATTTTTTATATTTAAAAATGTTTATTTTATTTGGTTCAATTGAATGTTTTTCAATTTTATCAATAATCTCTTTTTTAGTTATTTTATCATATTTAAGTCCTTTGTTTAGTTCTTCTTTAATTTTATCCATATTTTTGTCAATATTTATTTCTTTTTTCACTGGAACATACCCATAACCATCTTTTGTTTTAATCTTAAAATCTTTTTTTATAAGATTTTTTTCCATTAATATCTCTTTTAATTGATTAATTCCTTTTAAAGGTATTTTAATGACTATCATTTTATCTTGTTTTTTTTTAATTTAATTTAATTTAATAATGATAATAGTAATGGTAGTAATACTAATACTAATGCTAATAGTAATACTAATAGTAATACTAATAGTAATACTAATAGTAATACTAATAGTAATACTAATAGTAATGGTAGTAGTAATAAAATTTAAAAATGGTGGATAATAAACATATAATTAGCTATGAAAATTCGTGGATTTCGTTTAGATGACTTAGATAGAGTTTATGAAATTGAATTAAACTCTTTTTCAAATCCCTATGACAAATTAATATTAAAAGATTTGTTTAATATTGGAATGTGTTTTTTAGTTGCTACTATTGATGATTTTGTAGTTGGTTATATTTTGTTTGGATTGAAAACAATTGATACAGGACATATTATGTCTATTGCTGTAGATAAAGATTATATGAATATGGGGGTAGGAACTAAACTTTTGATTAAATCACTTGAATATTATGTAATTTTTAATGTTTTTAAGGTTAAACTTGAAGTTCGCTCAACAAATTACAAAGCTATTAATTTTTATAAAAAAATGGGGTTTATTGAAACAAATTTTGTTCATTCTTTTTATGAAGATGGTTGTGATGGCATAAAAATGTCTTTAGATATTGATGTTGAAAAAGTAAAAGGTAAAGAATAATCAATAACTAAACATTAATAAACATTAATAACCATTAATAAATATTAATAAATATCGGTTAAATGAAAAGTAAATACTAAATAAAGGATAAAATATAAATAAAAAATATATTGAAATAATAAGTAAATATTAAAATGTAAAAAGAATAAATTCTAAACATTAAAAATTATTAATGGAATTTGTGCACAGATTTAATTGGAACAGAGAACTCATCTTCAATTGATTGTCTGTAAATTGAGTTCATTGTGCAAAATGGGATTATTCTTCCATCTGGAACAGCATAATGAATAACACATTTTTTTACTCTGTCTTGATCGAAATTAAATGGATCCATAAAGTGCATACATGAAATTAAGAGTGATTTTTTATGAAAATCGCCTAAAGCATCATAAGATTTCTTTTTGAAGATATTTGTAAGGATATTTTTCATATTTATTCCTTCAGGAGATTCTTCTTCGTCTAAAATTTTAGGAAGCTCTTTTAATGCACTTGCTAAGACTCTTGGTTTTATAGCAAATCCACCATTATCTAATCTTTCTGCACTATGTCCTAAAAATTCTAAAAACCTATCTACATCAATAAAATGAGTAATTGGGATAATTTTATCATCTTCAACAAATATATATGTTGCCATACCACAATGTTGGTGGCAATTTAGGATAACTGAAGGATCTTTATCATCTAAAGCACCGATAAAATCGGAAACAGATTCTACTGCTGATGGAGGATAGAAATCTTTGAGTTCTATTTGTTTATCTGTTTGTTTGCAGGTTAAATGCATGAAATCTGGAATTGTAATTCTTTGTTTTTCAACTTCCTCTGCTGGGGTTCTTCCAGCAAATGCAACTGGTTGGAAGTTAACACCATGGATAATATCAATATTTTTTATAGCAAAACGAATAATGTCTCCTATTTGGTCATCATTTACTCCTTTAACAAGTGTAGGGACTAAAACAATACCAAGTCCAGCTTTTCTACAGTTTTCAATAGCTTTTAATTTGTAATGAAGAATATTTTTACCTCGATTGTAGATATATGGTTCTTCTGTAACTCCATCAAACTGTAAGTAAACAGTGTTAAGTCCAGCATCAGCTAATTCTTGGGCAAAACCTTCTTTTCTACCTATTCTTAAACCATTTGTGGCTATTTGAGTATGTGAAAATCCTTCTTCTTTTGCAAGTTTGATTAATTCAACAATATCTTTTCTAACAGTTGGTTCTCCACCTGCATATTGAATAGCTGGTGTTGGAACAGGTTCTAAACCTCTTAAATTCTTTAACATTTGCCGAATTTCTTCATAACTTGGTTCAAATAATTTTTTACTAACAGCAGCATTTGCAAAGCAAACAGGGCATTTAAGATTGCATCTATTAGTCACATCAATAAGTCCAAGGATGGTGCTTGTTTCATGTTCTTCACAAAGCCCACAGGCATTAGGACATCCTGATTCATTGGAAGTTTGGGGATTATTGATTCCTTTTATTGTAGGAACATAGCTTGATACTTCTTTATATTCTTCAGCATCACTCCAATAAGTATTATCAAAACATCCGTGTTCTGGACATTCTTTTTTAATCCTTATTTTTCCGTCTTCTTCATAAACTTCTGCATCTAATGGTTTAAGACATTCGGGACATAAGCTTTTTGTTTTTTTAATATGCAAATTATCTCCTCTATTTTTATTTAATTTTTTAGTAATTATTTATTCTTAAAAAGTTAAATAGTTTTTAATATAATTTTAATATTAATTTTAATATTAATTTTAATTTAATTTTAATTTAATTTTATAGCTAATTTTAATTTAATTTAAAATATTATTTGTATAAGTTAATTTAGATTTTTATAGCGAATTATAGTTAATTATAGGGTTTTTTATAGTATAATTAATTTATGTTAAATTACTATTTAAAATGTTAAATTAGTTAAGATTTATAAAATAAGAAAAAAATTATTTTAGGATATGAAAATATTATTTTTTTTAAAATAATATGTAAAATATGTAATTAACAATTGATTTATTATCAAAATTTCTACAATTGTTCAATTAGTATTAGAAATAATAAATATATATATTTTAAATATAATATTTTTATATAAATATTTTATATTTGTAATTTTTAATATTTATATTTAATTAATAATTTTTATTTGATTTTTATTTATTTTATATGCTTTTAATATTTTTAATATTTTTAATAGTTTTAATAGTTTTAATACTTTAATATACGTTTTAATATACGTTTATTTAATTTTTATTTAAGTTTATATTTTTAATATATTTTTAAATAATTATTCTCTTTTTATTATTAATTTAAAATTTTTTGATAGTTTTTAATTTAAATTTAATGTTTTTGGCGATTATATGGTTTTTAGAATAGAAATAGAAAAAGATTTATGTATTTCTTGTGGAAATTGCATAGATGCATGTGATGATATTTTTGAAGTAGGTGAAGATAATTATGCTCAATTAGTTGGAGGGATACTTGATGAGGATGGATTTTCTTTTGGGGAATATCCAGCTATTTCTTGTGCTATTGAGGGCGCACAATCCTGTCCTGCAGGTTGTATACTGATTTTTGAAGATGGAAATAGAATTGCTTAAATAAAAATCCTTTAATAAATATAATTGGATTGATATTATGGATAAAAATCAAGAATTGTTGGATTTTGAGGAATCTTTAATTGAAAATAATTATACTCTTTCTAATTTGGAATTTGAAAGTGGAAAGGTTTTAAAAGATTTAAATGTCCAGTATACAACTATTGGAAAAGCTATAAAAAATGATAATGGGGAAATTGTTAATGCAATTGTTTATTTCCATGGATCAAGTGGAAATTATGCATCAATTAGGAGATTATACCAAATAATTGGTGAAAAAAAGGTATTAGATACTAATAAATATTTTATAATCTCAGTATCTACTCTTGGAGCTCCAGGTTCAACATCCCCTTCAAATTCTGCTTTAAAAAATAAATTTCCAAAATATACAATATTAGACATGGTAAATTTTCAAAAAAAGTTTTTAAAAGAAAAATTTAATATAAAAAAACTTAAAGGAATTATTGGAAATTCAATGGGTGGATTTGAAACATTAACATGGGCATGTGAGTATCCAGATGATATGGATTTTATTATTTCCATTGTTAGTTCCCATAAAGTCGCAGGACACAATTATTCTATTTTTAAAATAGAAAATAAAATTATAGAAAATGATCCAGAATATAATAATGGGGATTATTCAAAACCAATAAAGTCCACAGGAATAGCTAATGCTTCAACACATCCTTTTGGATTCTCTTTTAAGTTTTATAGGTATCATCAAAGCAATAATGATATTGATTTAGCTATTGAAGAGATGATAACTGAAGGAAATGAAATAGATGCTAATGATACTATTTTTAAAAATAATGCTTGTTTAAATTATGATTTAACCGATAAATTAGTAAATATTAAAGCTAAAACACTATTAATATCTATTACTGAAGATTTATATTTCCCTCCAGAACTTGATGCTGTTGAAACCAATGAATTAATTAAGGATTCTAAGTTAATTGTTTATGATTCTTTATTGGGACATGTTGGTTCTAATGAGATTTTAAAAATAGAAAATGATTTAAAAGAGTTTTTATCAGATTAAAATAGGGATATGATTTAAATAATATTCTAATTTAACCTTAAAAATATTTTTTATTTTTTTATTTTTTTTAATATTTCTTAAATTTTTAAACATTAAATAAACTAATATTTAATTTGAACTTAGTTTGCAGGATAAACTGCTATAATTTTCGCATTTTCATTATATCTATCTATCTGACGTTTTGTAGCGATTGTAAAAGTATATTCAGTTCCTACAGTAATATTTTTAGGATTTCCAATATTTCCTTTAATGTAGAGATCTTTATACTTATCATTTTCAATAATATAAGTTGTTGTTCCAGTAGAATTCCCTGTTTCATCCAATGTAGAGCTATTTTGATTAATAGCTAATACTTTTGTTGTTATATTAATTGGTTCGTCCATTGATTTTTTATTTTCATCATTCATGATGTGTTGTAGCATAAATCCAGCTAAAACTACTTGTATTAGTATAATAATTACAAGAATCTTTTCTATTTTTGTGATTTTCATTTTATCAGTTTTTTGTTTTATTATATTTTTAAAAATAATGGTTTTAATAACAATATTTAAAAAATAACTCTTAAATCTAAAAATAATCTCTTTAAATTTAGAAATGATCTTTAAATTTAGAAATAATATCTTTAAAATTAATTCAACTATTAATTAAAATTAATTTAAGTATTAATATATGAATCATAAGCAGAATAAATTGCCCAAATAAAATAGATGTAATATAATAAATCTATTCCCATAAAACTAGCTATTAAAGAGAATATGATTAAAATTATGATTCCAATAATAAAATACTTAAGTCCTTTTTTGAGTCCTTGATTACCGTAAAGTTGACCTAAACCTGGAATAATAAACGATAATATTGCAGTAATTTTATTATTTTTAATATAATTCATATTTTTCCCTTTTTTTAAGTTTTTAATTTTTTTCATATTTTTATATTTTTATATTTTCATATTTTTATTTACTTAGTTATGTTTTAAATTAATCTATAAACTAATTTATAAACTATATTAATTTATAAACTAATTTATAAACTAATTTATAATCTATACTAATTTATCATTAATATGATTATTTAGAAACTTCAATCATTTTTTTTATTGCGTTTAAAGATTTTTTAGCTATTTTAGCATCAACTTCAACTGGATAGAGTTCTTCAATAAGTGATTTTTTTACTTTTTCAAGAGAATGAAGTTTCATAGTTTTACATATCGCATCATCAAGGAGAGGAATGGCTTGTTTTTCTGGAATTTCTCTGTTAATTCTTGTAATTAAATCAACTTCTGTTGCTATAATAAATTCTTTGGATGGAGAGTTTTTCACATGAGAAATCATTCCACCAGTGCTTAAAACAGCGTCACCAAGATTTTGAACTTCTTTATCACATTCTGGATGGACTAACAATTCACTGTTAGGATATTTTTCTTTTTTAAATGCAACATCGCCTTCATGAAACATTTTATGGACATAACAATGTCCACCTTTAGGAATAGCTATTATTTCTTTGTCTGTTTGCACAGCTACAAATGATGCTAAATTATTGTCGGGTCCAAAGAGTATTGTGTCTTCTTTTAAACTTTCCACAACTTTAAGAGCATTTGATGATGTTGCGAGAATATCTGCTTCTGCTTTTGCTTCTGCTAATGTATTTACATATAATACGACTGCGGCATCAGGATATTTTTCTTTAGCTATTTTTACTTCTTCTGCACTTAACATATTTGCCATAGGGCATTCTGCTCTGATTTCAGGAATTAGTATCTTTTTATCAGGATTTAAAATAGCTGCGGTTTCTGCCATAAAATCTACACCACAGAAAACAACAAAGTCTTTATTTTCAATTTCTGATGCTTTAATACATAGTTCTAATGAATCTCCAATAAAATCAGCTATTTCTTGGATTTCTGATGGTTGATAATTATGAGCGAGAATAATTGCATTTTTTTTATCTTTTAATTCAATTATCTCTTTTTGTAAATTATTTAACATATTATTCTAACTCTTTATTTTTTAAGTGTATTTTTTATTTTTTTAAATGTATTTTGAGTGAGCAATATCAAGTGTATGATATTTAAAGTAATCAATATAAAATATATTAGTAAATACAATAAATTTAGTAATTTTTATATTATATTTATATTTATATTTATTTATTATATTTTATATTTATAAATTATAGATTATAAATGATATTTTGTTATAAGTTTATTATTTATACTTTTTATAAATTTATATTTTTCTATTTTATTTTTTTATTCATTTTATTTACTAATTGTAATTTATCTTTTATTTAATCGATTATTTATATAATAAAATTAATATATTTATGTAATGAATGATTAATAGTTATGTAATAAAATTAATATAAAATTTCTCTTATTTTATTTGCTAACTCTAATTTATATTCAAATCGTTTTGAATAATCATTTGCCCATGCACCAAATTTTAAAACAATTCCTTCATCTTCAAATCTAACCACATCAATTCGTGGTTGTGAATTTTCTAAAGTCCAATCCAAAGTATTGTACATTTTTATTAACTTTTCTTTTAAAATAATCAGATCCTTATTATATGGGACTATAATATCTAAATCAATTCTATGTTCATTAAGATAAGTATAATTACTGTAAGGATTTTTAGATAATGCTGAATTAGGAATAGTAACAATCTTATTTTCTGCAGTAAGAAGTGTTGTAGTTCTAAAACCAACTTTTTTAACTTTTCCAACAACTCCAGATACTTCAATTTTTTCTCCAACTTTCACGGTTTTATCTGAGAGTATAAACACTCCTGAAATGAAATTTGAAATAATATCTCGTCCAGCAAACCCAATACTTAATCCTATAATGCCTAAACTCCAAAGTATTCCAGTTATGTCCACACCAAAGATGCGTAATACGATTATAATTACTATTATGAGGATTATATATTTTATAGAGTCTCGGATTAAATAGCTAAGAGTTAATTCAACTTCAAATTTATTTGTAATCTTTTTTATAATGAATGATGAAAGTTTAATGATAATAACGGCTATAATTATGAGTATAATAGCAATAATTAGTTTATCATATGATGGTAATTTTATCATTAAATGGATATTCTCAAACATTTTATCCCTTAATTATAATTTTTTAGTTTATTTTTAGTTTATTTTTAGTTTATTATTAGTTTATTATTAGTTTATTATTAGTTTATTATTAGTTTATTATTATTTTATTATTATTTTAATTTAGTTAA
This sequence comes from Candidatus Methanoflexus mossambicus, assembly GCA_031261915.1. Taxonomy (GTDB): domain Archaea; phylum Methanobacteriota; class Methanobacteria; order Methanobacteriales; family Methanobacteriaceae; genus Methanoflexus; species Methanoflexus mossambicus. The sequence continues at coordinate 9,022 of JAISIT010000096.1, read as the reverse complement.
ATCAATTGTAAGGAAATCATAAGCTATTGTAGTATTTTTAAAAATACTTGTTGCTTCTTGTTTAATATTCTTTTGATCGCTATATCTGGTGCTTAAATGGGTTATTATTAATTGATTTACATTTGAATTTTTAGCAAGTTTTGCTGCATCTTTAGCTGTTGAGTGAAAACTTTTATTTGCTTTAGTTCTATCTTTTTCTTCATAGGTTCCTTCATGAATTAGAATATCCGAATTTTCAGCTAATTTAATCAGATTTTCATCATAGGATGTATCTCCAGAATAGCTAATTTTTATTCCTTTTCGTGGTGGACCTAAAACTTCTTCTGGTTTGATAATTTTACCATTTATTTCAATTTCAATTCCTTTATGAAGTTTTCCAAAGTCTGGACCAACTTTAACTCCCAGTTCAATAGCTTTTTCTCTTAAAAATCGTGGTTTTTTCTTTTCTGTTATTGAATAAGAAATATTACTAATGTTATGGGATGTTTTAATACAATTTACATAATATTCTTCATTTTCAAAAATTTTATGCTCTTCATTTTCATTTATTTCATGTAAAATAATTGGAAAATTTATACTACTGTATCCTAAGTTTAAAATTGCATTTTTAAGTTGATTTAAACCTTTAGGTCCATAAATTTCAATTGGGGTTTCTCTTCCTCTAAAATCCATGGATTGCAAAAGTCCTGGAAGCCCAAGAATATGATCACCATGATAATGACTAATAAATATTTTATTTATTTTCATAGGGCTAATTTTGGCAATGGTCAGTTGTCTTTGTGTTCCTTCACCACAATCAAAAAGAATTACTTCTCCAAAAGCTTTTAAAGCTATTGAGCTATGATTTCTAAATTTTGAAGGTATTGCTGATGCAGTTCCTAAAAATACTAATTCCATTTAACCATTCCATAATATTAACTAATATCAATTGATTTTTTTTGAATTAATTTATTATTTGAATTTATTAATTACTTACAAGTTAATTTATTAATTTTTTAATATTTATTACAGTATATATTAAATTATTAAATTAAATTAAATTATTAAATTAAATTAAATTATTAAATTAAATTATTTATTATTGAATTAAATTTTATTATATTTAATAATTTGATTATTATTAATATTTGAATTAATTTTTTATATATTTTTATATATTAATATACTAATAATATTATTATTGGATAATAAAGAAATAATATATAATTATAATAAAGTATATTAAAACTTAATATGTATTAAATGTTAATTAAATGTTAATTAAATGTTAATTATGTTTTTTTAATTTGTTTATAGCTATTTTTATGAGTTAATAATTATGGATTTAGTAAAGTGGTTAAATGAATATTATTGAATATATGATTGAAGAAGATATTGGATTTGGAGATATTACTACTGATGCTTTAGTTCCAAAGGATTTAACTGTTAAAGCACAGATAATATCTAAAGAAAGTGGAATAATTGCTGGTGTTGAAATTATTAAAGAAATATTTTCATTAAAACAGATTAAATTTGAGAGTTTTTTTAATGATGGAGATAATATCAAAAATAAAGATATAATTTTTAAAATTGAAGGTAATGCTAAGGATATTTTAAAAATAGAACGGACAATTTTAAATTTAATGATGAGGATGAGTGGAATAGCTACTATAACACATAATATTGTTAAACAAGTTAGAACTATTAATTCTAAAGTTAAAATTGCTGGAACAAGAAAAACTATGCCTACATTAGCTAAATTTGATAAAATAGCAATAAATATAGGTGGTGGAGATTCTCATAGGTTTAGATTAGATGATTTAGTTTTAATAAAAGATAATCATATAGCTGCTGTAGGATCAATAATTAAATCTATTGAATTAGCTAAAAAAAATGTTAGTTTTTCTAAAAAAATTGAAATTGAGGTTAATTCAATTGATGATTTAATTTTAGCTACAAATAATGGTGTAGATATTGTAATGTTGGATAATATGTCTATTAATGAGATTAATGATGGAATTTATAGATTAAATGACTTAAATTTAAGAAATAAAGTTTTGATTGAAGTTTCTGGAGGAATAAATCCTGAAAATATCATGGAATATGCTAAAACTGATGTGGATATTATTTCTTTAGGTGCTTTAACTCATTCTGTCAAAAGTTTAGATTTAAGCTTGAATATTAATTTTTAAATGGTTTATTCATTTTTATTATTTTTTTTATTATTTTTTTTAGTTTATTCACTGATTGTTTAACGGATTAAATGATGTTATTCTATTATCGTAATGCCTGTTTTTAATTTTTTCAATTCTTCATCACTAAGATGTCTTTTTTTGGTTTTTAAATCCATTATTTGGCTTTTACCAAAGGGATCTTCAATAACTAAAGTAAATATCTTTTCATCGTTTTTGTTTGATAATATGTTTTTTATTATATTTAGAATTTCATTTCCATTTTTTTGAGATTCAACATCTGTAAATAATGTTAAAGCTCGTTTAACGGCATCATTAAATCTTATTAATACACCTTCTACATTTGAAACATAAGATTTTGATTTTGGTCCAGGTTCTACTTTTAATCCAAGTTCAGGTATTGAAACAGTTGCTGATGGAGATTTTACGACTCTTGATGATAAATTTGAGCTATTAATTACTAACTCTAATCTTATTGGGTCTTTTTGTTCAAGAACAATTTCATCATTATGTTTAAATCCACATTTGTCACAAATTACCGTTGATTCAAGCATTTCTCCAAAATATGGTATATTATTAGTCTTTGTAATGGATTTTGCTGTTTTTATTCCTCCACAAACAGGACAATCGATTTTCATTGTATTTTCATTAATATTAATAATATTATTTCTATTATTCTCTTCATTCTTCATATTCTCTTCATTCTTCATATTCTCACTTAGATCTACTTATATTTTCCATTTATTTTTAAATATTTATTTATTTAGCTATTTGCAATATATATTGATTAAGTAATTATTATTCTCTTAAATTTATTTGTAATTTTTATTTTTCAAAATATTTAATAGTAATGAATTATAAAATATTAAATATATAATGTTATAACTTATAATTTTTAATTAAATTAATTATTTTTAAAAATGTAATTAAAATGTAATTAAAATGTAATATTAAAAATTCTTTTTATTTTTTTCTTTATATTTTTATAGTTTATTATTTATTTTATTATCATTTATTTTATTATCATTTATTTTATTATTATTTATTTAACTTATTATTTATTTAATATTCATTTATTTTGATAATTAGGTGATTACTTGTATACTATTCGATCTGTGAAAGATCTTCAAGATTTAAATCCATTTATAATCATAGGATGTGGTGGTGGTGGAGAAAAATTTTCTAATTTTGAAGGGATTGAAACTGTAGGTTTTGTCGATGATGATGAGAATAAACAAGGGAAGCAATTTGGTAGTTGCGATATTTCAAACAGTTTAATCGATACAATTAAAAATACTGATGCAAATAGTGTTGCGATTATGTTACCAATTGGTGCTGAAGGAGTTGCTTTGAAATATGCTGTTCAAGCAATAGATAATGGTAAAAATCTTGTTACTTCTTTTAGATCTTTGTCATTAATTGAAAATCAATCTTTGTTAAAACTTGCTAATGAGAAAAATGTAGTTATAAAAGAAATTGGACCACGTTTAGATGTTATTGAGGAATTATTTGGCATTACTCATGAAAAATCTAGTGAAATCCTTCCAAAAATCTCTTATGATCCAATTGCTCCAGTTGTATTTGTTGGAGGAACTTCTCAAGAATGTGGTAAAAGAACTACTACTAGATTATTGGGAAAAGAAGCTATGTCCCGTGGTTTAAATGCAGGGGTTATTTCTACTGATGAATTAGGAATTGAAGATCCTGTTGATTTGAATTTTCGTGCAGGAAGTTTATCTGCGATGGATGTTCCTGCAGCGATTTTACAATCTGTAAAAACCATAGAAAAAGAAAAAAATCCCGATATTATATTTATAGAGGGACAATCAAGTTTGACTGAAATAGGAAATCCCCATCCTCGAGGTTTATCTGCAGCAATCTTAATTGGGGCAGCTCCAAATGTTACGGTTTTGTGTCATAGGCCTAATCATCCTTTTAGAACTCCTCGTGGAATTATTGAAGAAATAAAAGCTATTGAATCAGTTGAAGATACTAAAGTTGTTGCTTTGTCTTTAAATTTAAGAAATGAAAAGGAAAAATCTCCATTAGATTATGAAAATGAATATGGTATTTCTGCTGATGATATAAAGACTAATGGAGGATCTAAATTATTAAATGCTATTTTAAATAGCTTAAAAAAAGATTTTCCAAATTTAACTGATTTTGTTAAATAAATATTTAGATTTTATTAAATAAATTATTATTTTTTAATTAATTATTATTTTTTAATATAATTATTATTTTTTAATTAATTATAGTTTTATAATCCCAATATCTATATTAATAAATTTAATTCATTTATTATCAAATTTTATAAACTTTTATAAACTATAAACATAATAATATTAAATATTCTAATAAAAAAATGATATTTTATCATTATTATATTTTTTCAATATATTAAAATTATTTTCAGAGGTATAAAAATGGGAGTTTTAGCTAAAATTAGAGATAATATTTTTGGAAATGGAGACGAAGGAGAGGATGTTGAAGAAATTGTAGATCCATATACACAAGACCCTACAGTATATATAGAACCAAATCCCGTCATTTATGATATAATACTAATTAGACCACGGACTGTTGATGATATGAATTATGTTGTTGATCAAATTGTTCATGAGAAAAATCCTGTAATTTTAGATTTAATTTATATGCAAAATGATAGTGCTGAGAGTTATCAAATGGCTGGAGCTAAAATTAAAATGTTAAGGGAAAATTACCATGCTGAAGCTATTTCTATCTCAAAAACAGAGGATAAAAATCTTATTTTATTAACCCCATCACAAATTAACATAATAAAAAAAGATTAAATAGTTTTTTACTTTTTTTAATTTTTTTTTTAATTTTTTAACCTTTTTTTGCATTTATTTTTTATTTTTTTATTTTTTTTAATTCTTTTTGTTGAATTTTTTAATAGTTTCATGGAGTTATTGTTTTTTTTTAAATATTTTGTAATAACTCTAAAATATCTTTTTTATTGTATCCTAATTTCACAAAAAGACTGGAAATATCGTCTATTTCATCTGTTTTTTTAATTTTTTTCCATTTTTTGAAATCATTGGTATTAATGGTGTGTAATAATATCTGTATACTTATTAAAGTATTACTATCAATAGCTACAAGAACATCATCATTTGAAAAATATTGTTTTTCATCAAATAATTGAAAACTTTCATCTAAACTATCTCTTTTTATTAATGCATGCTTAACTTCAAATGTCATTTTATTTCCTTTTTTTAAATTGGTTATATTCTTTTAATAAATATTATATGTTAAATTTGAGGTTGTCTATGAATTAAAGTTTTTTTTTATTATTATTCTTATTATTATTCTTATTATTATTCTTATTATTATTCTTATTATTATTCTTATTATTATTCTTATTATTCTATTATTATTTCTATTATTCCTATTTTTCAATTGAATTGTAACCTAATTCTATTGCTTTTAGATTCATTTCATGGAATTTTTCAGGTAATTCTTTTTTCATAGTTTTAATAATTGTTTCTTTTGATAATGGGAAATTAGGAGTAGCTATTGCCGCACCTAAAAGAACCATATTTAATGAAAGAAGATTACCAGCATTCATTGCTAATTTATTTCCATCAATAGGATAAACATAATTGTAATTTTTATTTAAAATAGCTATAACTTCTTTCACATCAGGATAATCATTTTTTTGGGAGTTAATATTTGGAGGAATTAATGGATAAGTGTTAAAGACTAAATAAGTATCAATATTTCCTTTATCTATCCCACGAATAGTTTCTATAGGTTCAAAACTTAAAATCATGTTCGATTTATGTTCTTCAATGATTGAACTTTTATAATCTCCTATTTTTATTTCTGTAGAAACTACACCTCCTCTTTGGCTCATTCCATGAATTTCACTTATAACTACATTATGACCTTCTTCCATTGCAGATTCAGCGATGATTGTAGAAGTTTTAATTATTCCTTGACCTCCAACACCACAAACATATATTGTATATGATGTTTTAGGGGAATTCATACTTTGATTAGTATTATTATCATTAATATTGTTTTTATTACTCATATTATTACTCATATTATTGCCTATTTATTCTATATTTTTTAATTTAGATTATTTATTCTTTTTAACTCCAATAGCTTTATTTGGACACATTTGTGAACATGTAGTGCATCCTTGGCAATTTTTATCAATAAATGGTTTGTTATTTTTAATGGAAATAGCTGGACAAGCAAGCAAATTAATACAATCTAAACATTCATTGCATTTATCTTCTTTAATTTCCATAGGTCGTCTTCGTTTTTGACCTTTAATTAATGTGCAAGGATGTTTAGCTATTATAACAGAAACTCCATCATAATTAAAAGCTTCTTTATATGTTGCAATAGTTTTTTTTAAATTTATAGGATTTACAGTTTTAACAAATCCACTACCAGATGCAATAGCTATTTTTTCAATTGAAATTTCTGGTGCATCATCCCCCATACCATCAACAGGTAAACCAGGGTTTGGTTGACCTCCAGTCATTGCAGTAATCCTATTATCTAAAATAGTTACTATAAATCTGGATTTGTTATGTATACCATTTATTAATGGAGCTATTCCACTATGGAAGAATGTAGAATCTCCTATAAAACTTACAACTTTTTGATTAGTTGCTTTTGAAAATCCACTTCCATTTCCTATGCTTGATCCCATAGATAAAAGATAATCTGCAGTTTCATAAGGTGGGCTCACACCTAAAGTATAACATCCAATATCTGAAGCGAAAATTAAGTCTTTTTCATCAATATCAAGCTGTTGGGCTGCTTTTTTAACTGCAAAGTATGCCGATCTATGTCCACATCCAGCACACAATGTTGGTGGTCTATTTGGCAAACTATTTTTTAATTTTTCAATATCTTCTGAAAGTTTTTTATTTATTATATTATTATTTTCATTATTTTTGATATTGGAACTATTAATACTAATATTATTATTTTTTTCAGTTAAAATTTTATTTAATGAAGCTCTAACAATATCTGGAGTTAATTCTAAAGTCATTGGGAATATATTATTTAGTTTTCCGTAAACTTTGATATTATTCATGTTATTTTCCCCAATAACTGCTAAAATCTCCTTTTCCATTATGGGATCAACTTCTTCAGCAATAAAAACGGCATCTAAATTTTGTATGAATGTTAAAACTGATTCTTTTGGGAAAGGATAACTAAAACCTATTTTTAAAATATCTATATTTAAATTATCTTCAACAACAATATCATAACAATAATTAAATGCACTACTGCTTGTTATAATTCCATATTTTTTATTATGAGTATTATTTGGATTATTTCTTAAATTATAAATTTTATTGAGTTTTGATTGATTAGAAATAGCTTCAATTTCTTTTATTTTATCAACTAATTTATCATGTAATTTTTTAGCTATTGCAGGAACAATTACAAGCTCTTCAGGTTTTTTTTCAAAAAATCCTTTTTTCCAATGGGAAGTTTCTATTTTTTCATTTAAGTGATTATTTTCTTTTGATTTGTCATGTTCTTCTAATATTTTATCTTCTTCTAATTCTCCTTTTTGATTTAAGTCTTTTTTTGATTCTAATTTTCTTCCAAGTTCAACTACTCCTCTCATATGGGATACTCTCGTAGTTGTTCTAACAATGACTGGAATTTTAAATTTTTCAGAAAGTTCATAGCCATAAACCATCATATCTTTTATTTCTTGGGGATTTGAAGGTTCTAATGTTGGAAGATTTGCTAACCTTGAATAATGCCGTGTATCTTGTTCATTTTGGGATGAAAATATTGATGGATCATCAGCTACTAATATTATCATTCCTCCATTTACTCCTGTGTAAGCAGTGCTTACAAAAGAATCTGATGCAACATTTAACCCCACATGTTTCATGAAAACGAATGATCGAAGTCCAGAAATAGCAGCAGTAGCCGCAGTTTCCATTGCAACCTTTTCATTAACTGAAAACTCAAAATACATCTGAATTTTTTTAGCAATAAGAGATAAAACATTGCCAATTTCTGATGAAGGAGTTCCAGGATATGTTGAAGCAATAGAAACTTTAGATTCAATAGCTCCACGAACAGCTGCTTCATTTCCAAGTAAAAATAATTTTTCTCCTTTTTTACCATTTATTAATTCATTTAATCCCATATTATGCCTTTATTGTAATTTTATTATTTAATATTCTATTTATTATACTTTTATTATCTGATGATCTATTTATTATAATTTAATACTTTAATATTCTTTTAATATTTTATTTTAATAGTTTATTTTATTTTATTTTATTTATATCCTGTTAAAATTATTAATGAAATTATTAAGAGATTATTAATGAAATTATTATTAGAACTTATTTTTTTATATTTTATATAAAAATAGAAATTTATTTATTTCATGATTTTTATATATTTAAATAGTATATTAAAATCAATTTTTTGTAATTATTTGATAATAATATTAGTGATAATAATTCTAAATTTAATTATATTAATTCTAAATCTAATTATATTAATTTTAAATTTATTAATTTTAAATTTAATTATATTAAGTAATAATATTTGTATATTCTAAAGTAATGATATTAATAATGTGAATTATAGATATATTTTAGTTTTAGATATACTTATTATTTTTTATTATTTTTTATAGTTATAATAATTTAATTCATGTTTTATAATGATATATGTTTAAATTTTTTTGTAGTAAATTTTATTTTATTTTATTTTATTTATTTTATTTATTTTATTTATTTTATTTATTTTATTTATTTTATTTATTTTATTTATTTTATTTATTTTATTTATTTTATTTATTTTATTTATTTTATTTATTTTAT